>CAYNLR010000061.1:0-3749 GCA_964398135.1 Candidatus Woesearchaeota archaeon | reverse complement strand
AATTTTTTTCCTGTTCCGTTCTCCTCGATAAATATTGCTTTTGCGTTTGTCCTTTCCTTAATAAAATCTTTTTGCGATTCCACAATCTTTGCGACCTCGTCGGAAATTTCAATCTCAATAAAATCGCTTTTGACTAATCCTTGTTTTTTTCTTGCTGCTTGAATTCGTCTTGATAGAACTCTTGCATATCCTTCTGCTTCGAGCTCTGGCGTAATTTTTGTGTCAAGTTTCACCTTAATTTGTTTTCCTGATTTTATCTCTATTTCTTTCACATTAATTTGTTTGGAAATTATTTTTTGAATCTCGTCGCGTATTTTTTGATTTTCCGGAACTACAACAACAGCTTTCGCAAGAGGCCACTTCAGCCCCATCTGAATTTTATCCCTCTCTCTTAACCCATCTTCGATGATTTGCAGAGCAACACTAATCTCCTGTTCAATTTCCTCGTCGATTAATTTTTTGTTAACTTCTGGCCAGTCAGATAGATGAACGCTTTCTTCCTCGACAATTTTTTTCTCGAGAAGTTCCTGCCAGATTTTTTCGGTTGTGAATGGAATTATGGGTGCAAAAAGTTTTAATAACGCAATTCTAATTTCATTTAAAACTTCATAAGTTTCGTCTGCTCTTTCTCTGATTATTTTGATGTAGGTTTTTGATAAATCATCAATCAAAAATTTTTCTAAAAGCTGGATAACCTCAGGGAACCTGAAATTTTCGTATGCTTCTTCGACTTTAACTATTAAACTATTCAATTTAGATAAAATCCATTTGTCCTCAATTTTGAGTTCTTGTTTTTTGTTGTCCAGCTGGTTAATAAAATTATTTACGTTTAATAAAACTCTAAAAACTTTTTGAATTTCTTTAAATTCGTTTTCGTCAAAAGCAAAATCTTCACCTTTCGAGATTTTAGCAAAATAATATCTTAAATAATCCCTGCTATATTTTTCAATTATTTGTTTTGGAGATATGAAATTACCGAGAGATTTTGACATTTTTCTTTTGCCTAAGTCAAGCACTATGCCATGAACTAAAATATTTTTGAAAGGTTTTTTATTGAATTTTATTTGAGATAATATGAGCTGAGAATTCCACCACCCCCTAAATTGGTCCCGCCCTTCGATATTTAAATCTGCAGGCCAAAATTTTTTAAATTCCTCCTCGTTTAATGCTGCCCAACTCGAAACACCAGAATCAAACCAAACATCCAGAACTTCTTCAATCCTCTTCATTTCACCACCACACTTGCATTTTATTTTCACAGAATCTATTTCTGGTTTATGAAGATTTTTTATTTTTTTACCCGACAATTCTTCCAATTCTTTTATACTTCCAATTACTATCTTATTATTACACTTCTCACAAATCCAAATTGGTAGGGGAGTACCCCAATATCTTTTTCGAGAAACCGGCCAATCAGAGATTCCTTCCAGCCATGTTTTCATCCTCAATTTCATATATTTTGGAATCCAGTTTGTTTTTTCATTTTCTTGCATGAGTTTTTCATGAATCTCTGAAATTTTTAAGAACCATTGAGGCTGAGAAATCAGTAATAGTGGTGATTTACAACGCCAACAAAGCGGATAATCGTGTGTGTATTTATGCTTATAAACTAAGAAGCCGTCTTTTTCCAAATCATCAATTATTTCAGCATCAACAATTCTCGCTTTTTTTCCAGCATATTTTCCTGTTTCTTCTGTTAAATTTCCCGAGATATCGACTGGAGAAGGCATATCTAAATTATATTCTCTGCCAACCTCGTAATCTTCTTTTCCGTGGCCCGGTGCACAATGAACAAGTCCGGTTCCTTCTTCAAGATTAACATATCTCGACGACAAAACAACTTTATAAGCATTTTTTAAATTTAAATTAAGATTTTTGGAGAGGGGATTTTCGTATTCCCAATTTAACATTTCCTCTCCTTTATATTCTTTTTTTGGAGTGAAGCCCATTTCTAATTGTGCCATGATTTTAGGAACGAGCTCTTTTGCAATTATCCATCTCTCTCCGGAAAGAATTTCAATTTCTTGATAAACAAAATTAGGATTAACCATCACAGCAGTGTTGGCTGGCAAAGTCCACGGAGTGGTTGTCCAGATTATTAAGAAAGTGTTTTTCTTGTTTTTAAGAGGAAATTTTACAAAAATAGAAATGTCTTCTTGTTTTGCATATTCAATTTCATTATATGAAACAGCAGTCTCGCATCGCGGGCACACATGAACAGGATATTTTCCTAAATAAAGCAGACCTTTTTCATCAGCAATTTTAAAAACATCCCAAATAGTTTCAATATACTTATCATCTAAGGTTAAGTAAGGATTTTCAAAATTCATCCATACACCGAGATTTTCAAATTCAGAATTCATCACATCGATGAATTTTGTCGCGAATTCCTTACACTTATCTATAAACTTCTTTACCCCATATTTTTCAATGTCCTTCTTTGATTTTGAATTAATTTGTTTTTCAATTTTAAACTCAATCGGCACCCCATGAGTATCGTATCCAGCCCTATCAAAGACATTAAATCCTCGCAATCGACGAGAACGCATAGCAATATCTTTTAGAATTTTATTCAGAGCAGTTCCCATGTGAATATGACCTGTCGCGTATGGCGGCCCGTCCATTAAATAAAATGCTTTGCCGTTTTCATTTTTTTTAACAGACTTCTCATAGATTTTTTTCTTTTTCCAAAATTCCAATATTTTCTCTTCTGATTTGTTAAGTTGCGTTTCCATTCTTTACTTAATTGATTTTTTTAAAAAGAGAATTTCCTTTTTAAATATGACTGAACTAACAGGAATTATAGCAAGAAAGAATGAAACAAATAATAGCCTGATAGTTAAAAACCCGACGAATTTAAATTATCACAATAATTCACTGACTAATTGAACAATTCTTTCCATAATTTGATACAAGAATTGATAGATCTGCCACATCAACTTTTCCGTTTTGATTTATATCCGCTCCAGAACACCACTCTTCTGAAGAACAATTCCTGCCGTAATTTGCTCCAAGAATTGAAAGATCCGCTACATCAACCTTGCCATCTTTATTTATATCCGCTCCATTACAATATTTTTCTTCTGATCTCGATACAACTATCAAATTTTCTGTTTCATGAAAACCGTCTGAAATAATCAACTCAAACTTAATCTCTTCTCCAGAAATATTGAAAGGAATCACAAGATTGCCGGATGATGGATTTTCTATGCCTACTTCAAATAATAAAGGGAACCATGCTGAATCATTGTCTTGATAATACAAACTTAAAAAAAGCTTCTCACTATCTTCATCAGAAACATCCCAAGAAATATTAACAATTCCTTCATCAAGTTTGATGTTGAAATCTTCTATTACAGGAGATTCGCCAGATAACAACACGCTTCCTATTTCAGAATCATTATACATAAAAGAAATTTTATCAGCGTCTTCAATAATCCTTTTAGGAATCGCGGCTATGAAATAAAAGAAAGCAGATTCATTATCTTCTATTGTCGAGTTTTTTGAGATATAATATTCGTAGATGATGTTATTTGCCGCGTTTTTAAAAACAACTTTATAATCCGAGATCTCTTCTGGGGCAGCGGGAGGGGTTGGTTTAGCATTCGGATTAGCTAAAACTATAGGCGTGAGTTCAAGCTCAAATTTTTCTTTATCAAAATAACCAGAAAAAATATAATTATCGGACTCTGTTGCATTTGACAATATGAAAAATAAGAAGGAAGCAAAAACTACAAATATTAAAAATA
>CAYNLR010000060.1:0-3777 GCA_964398135.1 Candidatus Woesearchaeota archaeon | reverse complement strand
TTAAAAATTGAAAAAGGAGATTTTTTGGCTGTTGTCGGACCGTCTGGAAGCGGAAAATCAACAATGATGAATTTAATTGGAGCTTTAGACCTTGCAACAAAAGGAGAGATTTTTCTTGATGGTATAAATATTGAACATTTAGAAGAAAGCGAATTAGCAAAAATCAGAGGGAAAAAAATTGGATTTGTTTTTCAGACATTTAATTTAATTCCTACTATGACTGCTTTAGAAAATGTTATGTTGCCGATGTTATTTCAAGGAGTTGGAAGAAAAGAAAGAATTGACAAAGCAAAAAGATTGCTTGAAAAAGTTAAGCTTAGCCATAGAATCAACCATCTTCCAAATGAATTGTCTGGCGGAGAGAGGCAGAGAGTGGCGATTGCAAGAGCTTTAGCTAATGACCCTGAAATAATTTTAGCAGACGAACCAACAGGCAATCTTGACACAAAAACCGGTAATGAAATTATTAATATGTTTATAGAGTTAAACAAAGAAGGCAAAACAATAATTATTGTAACTCATGATTTGGAGATTGCTAATAAAGCAAAAAAAATAATCAAACTAAAAGACGGGAGAATTGTAAAATGAAGGGAATTAAAATAATCATGATTTTTTTTGTTGCTCTACAAATAGCATGTTTAATAAATGCCTTGACAATTAAAGATGTTTCTAAAATTCCAAGCCAAGTAGAGCCTGGCGGAAGTGTTAAACTGAATTTGAAAATCAAAAATAATTTAGAAGACGATGTTGAAGATGTTAAAGTCAGTCTTAACCTCAATGATGTGCCGTTTGCTCCTGCAATAATTTCAGAGGATTATTTTGAAGAAATTGAAAGCGATGATAGTGTTATTGCGGATTTTGATTTAATTGCAGAAAGCAACGCAGAGGCCGGCACTTACAAAATTCCAGTATCAATAGAATATAAAATAAATGATGAAACCAAAGTAGAATTTTTTACAATCTCGCTCACAATAAACGCTAAACCAAATTTAATTTTAAATACTGAAGGATTTTTATTAAAAGGACAAAAAAATGAATTAAAAATTAGAGTTACAAATACTGGTTTAGGCAAAGCAAAACTTTTAGAAGTTGAATTACAAGAATCCGGCGCCTATAAAATCTTGTCTTCGAAAAATGTTTATATAGGTGATTTGGATAGTGACGATTTCGATACCGCTATTTTTAATGTTTTCTTGAAGGACCAAAATGTTGTGAATTTTCCTGTTGTTTTGAAATACAGAGACTCGTCAAATAAACAATTTGTTGAAATTAAAAACTTGGCAGCAAGAGTTTATTCTAACGACGAGGCAATTAAATTGGGGTTAATCAAAAAAAATAATATAAAATTTTATTTCACAATTGTCATTTTTTTGATAATCTTGTTTGTTGTTTGGAGGAAAATTAGGAAATGGGGGAGGCGGAGGAGGGCTACAAAGAATAAAGAAATTTAACAAGAATATGATGCTTGATTTTTTAAAATTGTCATTGAATAATCTTCGCCGACGAAAACTTAGAAGTTGGCTTACAATGATTGGAATTTTTATTGGGATTGCAGCTGTTGTTTCACTCATCAGTTTAGGACAAGGATTGCAAGATTATATAAGTGAACAATTTGAAATCTTGGGTGCGGATAAAATAACTATTATCGGAAAAGCCGGATTTTTAGTTTCTCCTCTTGCCTCTGAACTTTCTTCTAAGCCATTAACAAAGAAAGATGTGGAATTAGTTGAGAAAATTAAAGGTGTAGAAGTTGCTTCTGGCTTGCTTATAAAATCTTTAGAAGTGGAATTTAAAAATAATAAAAAAAATGTTTTGGTTTCTGGAATAGAACCTGATAAATATAAGAAGATATTTGAAGGAAGTTATAATATCGAGGAAGGGCGCGATTTGAAGAAAAAAGATAAAGGAAAATTAGTTATAGGTTATAACACCGCTAACAAAGATTTTGGGAAAAAAATAAGAGTAGGAGAAAAACTCGTAATACAAGGAAGAAAATTTGAAGTCATCGGCATTCTTGAAAAAATCGGCTCTTCTGCCGATGATTCTTCAATCATCATGACTCTTGATTCTTTAAGAGAACTGATTAAAGAAAAAGAAATTATAAGCATGATTTTTGTTAAGGTTAAGAAAGGCGAGAATGTAAGTAGGGTTGCAGAGAGGATAGAAAAACAAATGAAAAAAGATAGACACGAAAAATTAAGTGAGGAGCCGCAAACTTTTTCTGTCCAGACATCTGAACAAATTCTTAAAACTTTTCAGAAAATTTTTTCTGTTGTGCAGGCTGTCTTGATAGGAATTGCTTCTATTTCCTTATTAGTCGGAGGTGTTGGGATTATGAATACAATGTATACCTCTGTTTTGGAAAGAACAAAAGAAATCGGAACAATGAAAGCAATTGGTGCTAAAAACAATCAGATTCTATTTTTGTTTTTGTTAGAATCCGGGCTGCTTGGATTAGTTGGAGGAATGATTGGTGTTGGTCTTGGAATTGGATTAGCTAAAGGAGCAGAGTTTGCAGCAGCCAAAATATGGGGGAGTAATTTATTGAGAGCAAGTTTAAATCCGTTGATTATTGTAGGGGCATTAATTTTCAGTTTCGTTATCGGTTCGTTGTCTGGGATGTTGCCGGCAAAACAAGCAGCAAGTTTGAAGCCGGTAGATGCTTTAAGATGGGAATGATAAAACCTAAATACTTTTTTATCTTTTTGGTTTAATGCAAATCTCTGGAATTGCTGAACTTCCTTTGCATGGAGGAAAATGTCCGAAGTGGTTATTCCCTTTGATGGTTAATCTCTCTCAGAGAATTTGTGAATTAATTGTTGATGAATACGGCGAGAAAGAACTTTTAAGAAGATTATCTGATCCTTACTGGTTTCAAGCATTCGGTTGTGTTCTCGGATTTGATTGGCACTCTTCAGGCCTAACCACAACAACAACTGGAGCATTAAAAGAAGCTTTAAAAAATACAGAACTCGGCATCGGGGTGGCGGGAGGTAAGGGAAAGGCAAGCAGAAAAACTCCAGAAGAGATTATGCAGATAGGGGATAAATTAAATTTAAACGAGAAAAAATTACAAAAATTAATTAAAGCTTCAAAACTGGCTGCAAAAGTTGATAATTCTCTTTTACAGGACGGATTTAATTTATACCACCATTCATTCTTTTTCACAAAAAATTCTTGGTGCATTGTTCAGCAAGGGATGTCTGAAGATTACGCGAGAAGATATCATTGGCTGTCGAGTAATTTAAAGAATTTTTTAAACGAGCCTCACTCTGCAATTGTTTGTGATAAAAAAACAAAGCCTTTAAATTTAGTAGCAAAAGAAGTGAGAGAAACTCAGAAATGTTCGGTTGATTTAGTTAGGGAAAATCCTATTCATCTAAAAAAATATTTAACGAGAAAAAAATTCAGCATTGCTCAAAAAAAGTTATTTGAATTTAACGGATTTTCCATGCCACGCGACCATTTTCCTGAAATCAGTGCTGATTTAAAAGTCCTGATGGAAGCTTATGAAAAGCAACCAAGAAATTATGAAGAGCTTGTTTTAATAAAAGGAATGGGGCAAAAAAATCTTCGAGCTCTTGCTTTAATTTCTCATTTAATTTATGGCACTCCTTTATCTTGGAAAGACCCTGTAAAATATAGTTTTGCTCATGGTGGAAAAGACGGCTGGCCTTATCCTGTTAATAAAGAGAAGTATAGAGAAAGTATTGAGTTTTTAAAACAAGCTGTTCAGGAAGCAAAAATAGGACATAAAGAAAAAATAAAGGCTTTAAA
>CAYNLR010000059.1:0-3786 GCA_964398135.1 Candidatus Woesearchaeota archaeon | reverse complement strand
TTCTTTCCGGGTTTTCGGTGTTTTGACATCTGGATCAGCTTGGTTGTTGTGGGTGGTTATTGTGTTTTAGGGAGTGTGGGTGTGGGTGACGTTCCAAGCGTGTCTGAGCTTTTTACAGATAGACAAAAATTTGCGTGATCGTAAACGAGTCAGATATGGCATATTATACGCTTCTGATAGTGATGAGGAGCGAAGCGACGAAATATCTGAGCAAAAGGCCATTTAACATATGTTAAATTGTTCTGATCATCCATTTGTGATTAATCCATTTTCTATATTTTTATCGGTTTTTAACGCTTTTAAGATGATTTGCTCTTTTATCATACCATCCTCTCTTTTTAAATTTCTGATTGAATCTCCTATCCTTCTTATTATTTCCAAAGAAGGTAGAGGAATATTACTCAGTTCCGTGGCATTGACCTGAGTGCTTCCATTTGTAATTTGGAAGTATTTGTTGTATAGTCTTGAATTTAATAAGGCTACAATGCCATGTGCTTCGCTTATGCGCAATTCACCATCTTTTTTGTATATGTAGTTCACGTGATTCTCAATACCAATTAAATCCGAATTGAAGAGATTATTTAAATAAATTCCCGCATTGATACGTTGTTTCCCTTCCTTGGAGCTAAAACGTTTAATTAGAATATAATTTTTGTTAGGTACTAATATCTTCTTTGATTCTTCTGTCTTTCTTATCCCAACAGGTTTATTATTTTTAAGGGGCCATTTCACCACCCCATTAACAATGTTGTGCATCCAAATCAAAGGAACATAACCATTGAAATCATGCGTCATATCTAAAAGAAAATCCTTTGATCTAAAAGGAACGACCGGTCCCGTTGATACTTTAAATCCAAGAATCCCCAAATTATTTTCTAATTTATCAATACATGATGCTATCGACTCCTCTAATTCAGAAGTAGGTATCCTCATCAGAATATCATCATTTTTCTCAACAATGATTTTGTCATAGGACGTACTTCTAATCCTCGGCTTCTCATTTTCGTCAGATGCCCCCTCACTTACACTAACCGAGATATTCTCTGGCATCCTTGAAGTCTTTATTGCAGTTAAAATCACATTTTCTTGAAGTACGTTGTATTTTTTGAAAACTTCTTTTCTAGAATTAAATAGATGTATCTTATAAGGTTTGACAACTTCGAAAAACTGTTTCCTAAAGTTTCTAAAATATAATCCAGAACAATAACTCCTAGGAGTCAATATTGACATCTGCCCACCATTTTTCAGTAATTTAGCAGACAATATCATGAAAAGTGGATAAATATTGGGCTGTCCGTTCATAATGTTTTTTATTCCAATTTCTTGGATAGAGTCCTTCTTAAGCTTGTAATACGGGGGATTGGATATGACCAAATCATATCCTTTTTTATCAGCATCAGAACTCTTTTTTTGATTATTAAGAATTGAAGCATTTGACAGAATAAAATCCTCATCAAACACTCTGTATGTAACTTTAAACCCTTCGCATGCCATACCTTCTTTACATGCCCTCATATTAATCCTAAGAAGATGTAATATATTTACATCACTCTCATAGAGGTCAAATGATATTTTTATATTCTTCTCTAATAATTTCATATATTCACAAATCGCACTTTCAAAAATCCCAACGCCCGCACCAGGGTCAAGAATTCTTAGTTCATTCTTCTTATTAATATTTTCAAATTGCTTTACCATAAATTCACTCACTCGTTGAGGTGTGAAGTATTGTCCTTTTTCTTTCCGATATTCAGGAGAGGTTCTTCCAATATACCAATCAGTTAAGCTCTCAGTATAATCCAGAAGTGTTTGATTTGCAGTTTTTTCTGGTATATCTCCCATATTTTCAGTACTCACATTCATAACCCCCTTGTACGGGTTACTAAATTTTCCATTAGAGTAGCATCACTGCTCCGATTAAGGCACCTCCAACACATCTTAAAATAATGTTTCTGAAATAATACTTGACTTTTTCTAACCAAGCTTCTCCATTCGGGTTTCTCTCTCAATTTCTCGTAATCCTCTGGAAAGAAATTCATCAATACAAATTCACATAGCAAAATTATATCCATTGGTGGATATGGAAACCTTGGAATCTCAATCTGTTCAGGGAGCCAACAGTTTTCATCACCCATTGGATTTATTCCCCCTACTTGTAAGTGATATAGTGGTTCTGGTTGTTTCACTTTTGGTTCACGTAGGTCAAAATGAAAGCGTAATATTACCCTTTTCCAGCCGATAGACTCTAATTCGTTTCTAATTTCAGGGTGATCTATACCGTCCCTGTAACAGATGTTCTCATCCAAACACCAGACTCGTAGTAGAATATTTTGCTTTTTTATATCGTCTCCTATTCCTTCTATTTCACATGAAATATCTATCTTCAACTTACGATTATTTTTCTTGAATGTTAAAGGATGCTCTCGAGAGATCGAAAATCTCCAATCCTCCATATTTCTTCGTATATCTGATCCTAACGATCTTGCCCTACTAATTAAAATTTCTTTAGAATCTCCCTCTAAAAATTTTCCGATATGCTGGTTAGCTAACAATTCTAAGTTTTTAGGATACTCCCTAATCTCCAATATCATCCCCCCTCATTTTTTTTGGCATTCCGCGAATTTCTACTAACATTTCCTGCCCTGTCGGATCAAATAAATCGTCATTAACATCATTAGAAGTTCTTATTGCCTCGAAGGATACCCTTGCTTCATCCATAACCGTTGGACGAGAATCTGGTCTGTAAGATAGTGAATATTTAATCATCACAGGCTTTTTAAGAATATAACATACCCACTCGGCAGGAGATTCTCCACTGAAGACACATTTTGATCTTTCAATCTTTGTTTTTTCAATTCTTTCCCAAGCTAATGGAAAGCCCTCATAAGGAAGCAAATCCCTTTCATTTTCCTCCATAATTGACTCGGCAATTTCTTGTAGTTTCGATTTCCACCAACGCCCTTCCGACGGTTTAAAAACTCCAGAGTACCTTGCTTCACTAAAAAACTCCTGAATTGGATCGGACAGGAATGGGACCTCAGAGATACCCAAAAAAGTGGCTGCGTGAATCGGATCGCACAGGATGCCAGGATATTCGAGGAGGGTATTGCGTATCCAATCTGCAGATTCGGATACTGACCACTCGCCTCCGGCAGTTATAGGAGGATTTGAAAGTTTTAGAGTATCATGGTCGCCTTCGGGGACTTTGATCATTTCTAATAAACCGTTCCAATGCTTAGATTTCGCATTACGCAGTTTCTCAAAACCGATAGCCAGCTCATAGAGAAAATCTAATGGTCCCACATCTCCTTTAAAAACATCGCTTTTATAGATGATTTCATCCAAACTCGACAAGACCCGACTGGAATACTGTTCGATTTTAAACAGATCTCGCCTAGTAAAAAGTACTGTAGGAACTTCTGGAAGTCTTTCCCTCAATGCGGTTGAAAGAGGTGCTCCAGATATTCCAATCAGTACATCATTTTTTGGTTTGGATAGGTCAAAATCTATCAAAATTAGTTCAGGATTCTCCCTCTCGACTTGGCCCATAAGGTCTCTAACTTCCCTCTGAGCATTTATCGTAATTATTTCAAATCTATTTTTAGCCCATCCATCCTCCTCAAATTTTCTTTCGTACTTTATTAATTCCTCATCGTCATCATCGAGATAAACTGTTTTTATTCTCATTTTATCACCTTTTGGGAAGTGTTACCTCTACACAAGTTTTCCAGTCATCGGGCGCATCAATAAATCGTACATCTCCATCATAAGATTTAACAATATCCC
>CAYNLR010000058.1:0-3868 GCA_964398135.1 Candidatus Woesearchaeota archaeon | reverse complement strand
TTCAGCCGCCTTAACATATTTTGATCCGAACAATATCTTTATAACTAATTCAGGGAAAAGGAAAAATAAAATAACTGCAGCACCCCCTAAACCAACGGTTATTTTAATAGAATTAATTAAAGTTTTTTTGGAATCTTTTATTTTAGATTCTGATGTAAGAGGAAACATCGCTTTGCTTATCGGAGTTACAGCGAAAAAAATTGTTTTTCCAAGCAGAGATGCAATGGCATATATCCCAACAAGAGTTTCTTCAAAAAATCTTCTTGCGAGGAGAACATCAAGAGAAAACATTGTAAAGATAATAGCTAAAGTAAAAAAAACATTGAAACTATAATAATACGGCCTTTTTAATTTTAATTTTTCAATTTTTTTATAAGAAAGAATATCTTTAATAAATGTAAATGAAAATATAAAAGAAAGGGCTAAGCCAAGGACAACTCCGGTCATTGCACCATAAACCCCCCACCCAATTAAGACAAGAGAAATTCCTATTGTAATCTTAACTACAGCCTCTATTAAAAATAAAAAGCCCATTTCTTTAAGCTTTTTCTGTCCTTGTAGAATCCCTCTATTTATCGGAGCAAGGAAAGTGAGTGGAATTAATAAGCCTGTTAAAAGAATTAATTTAACATCAATATTAAAGAACCAACTCAGGATAAAAGAAATTGGAATAAATGCAAAATACATGAAAATAGAAATTCTAAAAGCTTTACAACTTAATTTATAAAGCAAACCTTTAATTGCCTCTTTATTTTTTTTAGAAAGGCTCGAGGTGTATTTTGAAGAAATTAATTGGATTGATTCTGCAGGAACATTAAATAAATAAGCAAGCCCCATTAAAGTTGCGAGAATTCCGTATTGAACAACACTTAACATTCTTGCCATAAAAAACTGAAAGAAATAATTAAGAACATTAAATAAATTTAACAATATCAAAACCACAATTCCTGCTTTCAATAACTCGCTTTTTACCTTCATCTGAAAATACCTCCTCTAAAAATTACAAGCCCGACCAAACAAATCAAAATCTGGAATATAAAAATTAAATAAACTACATCTCTTTCATAAACTTTCTTTTTGAATTTACTTAAAATTAAAACTGCTAAATGGGTTAATCCATAAATTTTTTTGTAAGGCAATCTTAAACTTCCATCTTTTTCAGGGATGGCAAAAGATTCTTTTTTTAATTTCCCTCTCAATTTCAAGCCTGTTTCGATTATGTAAGGAGTAAAGACAAAAACAGCAATTTTTTCGAAATTACCGAGAATGGCCATGCTTGCAATTAGCGCTCCAATACTATAAGTTAAAATATCTCCTGGAAAAACTTTGGCAGGAAATTTATTATAAAAATAAAAAACAACAAGACACGAAACCATAATTAAGCCAATTAAAGCAAGCCATGAAGAACCAGTAGCATAAGCAACAAAACTTAAAAAAGATAAAATAATGATTCCCTGCCCAGCTTCTAATCCGTTAAATCCTGCTAAAAAATTATATGTTGTAGTTGCTCCTGCTATTCCGAGAGGAATTAATACAAGCGGATAAAATATTCCAAGGTTGATGCTTCTAAAAAAAGGAATGCTTATTTCATGCACGCCAGCATTAATTACAACTAACGGAATAGAGGAGAGAAAAGCAAGAAATACTCTAAACCTTGCAGAAAGCCCTCCGTGTTTCCACCCAAGCAAGTCATCAGTCAATCCAACAATAGCTAAAATTAAAATTACACTTAACAAAGCAAATATCTCAAGATTTACCGAGTTGTAAGAAATAAAAAAAGTTCTTATCGCCACATAACTCAAAACACCGACAACAAAAGCCATCACAACAATAATTCCTCCAGAAGCCGCAACATTTCTCGGATGTTTAAATTTATTCATGTCTTCCCATAAAAGCCCAACTTCTCGACATTTTTTTATCCACTTTGGAAGGAGAATTGCTGTTAAAATAAATCCTATAAATATTGAGGTGAATAATATTGCTTGCATCACTATACTAAAAATTTATTACTTTTAAATTTTACAATTTCCAGCTAAGATATTTTGAAGCGTCAGTGTCTAAATATTCAGGCCTTTCCTTTTCCTTTCCAGTGTATTCTATTTTCCAAATTTTTATTGGTCCTTGGACACCATGGAAATAGATAAATTCATTTAAATCAAGCCCTTGTTTTCTTAAACTATCTATAATTAAATTTGGTTCAGAATGAACAAGTTTGAAATTTGGAAAGTTATTAAAGCAATCATTTAATAAGTATTTTTGCGCTAACATACCACGCATTACTCTTGGCGAAATATAAATCAAAGCTCCGAGGTTATCGAGCCGAATTCCGAATCTTGTTTGGTCAATTTTCTGTAAAATCATTGCGCATCCTTCAACACCCTTTTCAAAATCAATAAATGTGTTATTAACATAAAGATATCTTAAAGGAAGTCTATATTGATTATTATTATAAACAAAAACCGCAATAGGCTGTTTAAACTCTGTTTTATTATTTTTTTCTATAGTTTCTAAAATAATTCCTGCTATTCCAGCTTTTTTTCCTGGCAAGAATACTTCTGTTTCGTTGTCTTTGTAAATTAAATCCTCATCAAGCAAGCTTCCGCCGCTATAAACTCTAATAGTGCCATTAGAAGTTTCCCGAATCTGCCTTTCATCAGAAACCATTGTTGGAATCCATCCGTATCTATCGTAATTTTCATCACTTCCTATTGAAGAGAAAGCTCCGTATTTTCCTATATCAGTAGAATCAATTAAAAGATAATCCGCATCATGATTGTATAAAAATTCTAAAGCATCACTTTGATTGTCTGCTGTTAGAACAAGGCGGCCCATGTAATAATTCCAGAAAGTTATAGAATTTCCTCCGTCTAAAATTGTCGGCCTCTCGCCAATACTCTGAACCCAATAACCATAGTCCCACCAGTGTGCAAAAACAGCGTCTTTTTCTGTATTCTCTCTTACCCATTTCATCGCTTTCTGCCATTGCTGATTATAATGAGAAGGAATGAAATTGTATGCTTGCACTTTAATTGTTTTATAAAAACTGAAAAAACAAAAAGCACTTAGAATGACAATAATAACAAATAAACACCCGAGAATCATCTTAAATGTTTCATCTCTAATTTTTTTCAATTTCCCATAACTCTCAACAACCAAATAACTAACAAAAATCGGAGCAACAGGACCAAGAACCATAATCAACCTTACAGCACTTCTTGCAGTAAACAAGCACAAAGCAAATAAAGAAAATAAAAACAAATATTCATAATCTATCATCTCAAACCCTTTATTTCCTTCTTTGTAATATTTTATATAGTAATAAATTAAAGTTCCTAATAACAATAAAGTTGTGCAGTAATAAAACGCTTTGCTAATAAAATTCTCTCCGTTAAATATGCTTGTTGAAGAATAACGAGAAAAAACTAAGCCAAAGAAAAATAAAATATAAAGGAAAGTTAGAATCCATGCATCCTTCTTCTTAATTTTATTAAGCATTTCTTTAAATAACACCACAGAGCCAATAAAGAAAAGCCAGAATAAAATAGGAATATTTTTTAGGAACGGACCGAAACTTGCTCCCCATTCTTTGAAAAATGGCTGCCTGTTTTCAGCAACCGTAATATTCCATCTTCCGGTAACAGGTTTAAAAAGTATTTGATTTAAAGCTTTTAATTTTTCAATCACGAAACTCGGACTAAAAATAATCGAAACCAACACAACACCAAAAATAACAGCAGCAATCAATGAAATAATATTTTCAGGTATTTTTGTGTTTTGGAAAAATTTAATTTTTTTTAATTTACTTTTCCATAAAATAAAGTGAATAGTCATGATAAAAAAAACAAGAAACGCAAGTCCGCTGTCTAAA
>CAYNLR010000057.1:0-3885 GCA_964398135.1 Candidatus Woesearchaeota archaeon | reverse complement strand
CCCGCCGACCGCCACCCTCTTCACCAACTCGCTAATTTTTCCCATGCTCACTTCTCCTCCTGATTATCAAGTCTTTCTCTGAAACAATTTTAGGATCGTATTGAAAATTATCACCAATTTTTAATGAGTTGTAAATTTCTCTACTTTTAACATAAAAAGTTCTTTCTTCTCCTTTTCTATTTCTTACTTTAATAACATAATCTTCATCATCAAAATTATTTATTGTTAAATGACCTCGTGCAAATTCTAAAGAACCTAAGCCTTTATACAAAACAATTGCTGGAACTTCTTCTGTCCATCTTCTTTCCTTTTCAATATTTTTACTTATAATTGTCCCTTTAAACACACACCCATTTATTATAAATCCAAGAACAAGAGATAAAAGCTCTTTTTTCATAAGATAAGTAACATAAAGCAATTTATAAGTTTTGTGTTAAAATCTTCTTAGAAATATTGATAAGTAGTAATTGCTACCAAAATTGCTCATAAATTTTTATTGTCTTTTCTGCTATAATCCGCCATGAGTTCACGTTCTTGACATATTCCAAAGCATTTTTAGAATATTTTTCCCTTAATTTTTCTGAAGACAACATTTTTATTATTGCTTTATAAAAATCGCTTCTTTTTTTCACAGCAATCCCTGCCTTACTATTCCTCACTTCAGCTCCTAATCCTTCGATATCTGTTACAATTAGCGGTGTTCCGACGGACAATCCATGAGCAAGAACTCCTGACTGGCTTTCTGATTTATACGGCAGAACAAGCACATCAAAACTTTTTAATTTTCTATAAAACTCGATTTTGTTATAATCTTTAACAACAATTTCTATATTGCTTCTAACAGGACTTTCCATGATTTCTTTCAGAACTTTTCCAATATAAACTCTTGTCTCTTTTCTTGCTGATTCTGGTTTTAATTCAAGCGCTAAGATAGCATTTTGGAATTTTCTAACAACCTTTGGCCACTGCCTTATTATAGTTATGAAACCTTTTCTTTCACTCGCCAACCCGGCACAGCCAACAACAAGTTTTGAATCATAACCAAATATTTTTCTTGCTTCTCTTCTATTTATTCTTATATTTTCTTCTGAACCATGAGGCAGTACATAAACATTTTTCGGCTCCCATTTTATATTGTCTTTCAAAGCACGCTTTTGATAATCCTCGTGCAAAATACCAGCATCTAACATCTCCAAACTTTTGCTAACAAAATTAACATGGCATCCTTTTAATTTTTTATAAACACTATGATAAGTCATAACAACAGGTATTCCTGCTTCTTTTATCATTTTTATTAATTCAAGAACTCTTGCATTACAATCTCTATGAGTTTCGTATAATCCGTATTCGTGTTGTATATGGACTATGTCCGGGTTTTCCTCTTTTATAATCTTAAAAACTTTCTTATGCCAATTTTTGTTGTTAGTATTTATTACAGGATAATCTGCTTCAGAAGCATCTGTATGAGCAATTATTTTAAAAGAAATTTTTTTCTTTAATTTTTTCATACTTTTTTTTAGCGCGTTCAAATAACTTTCTGAATAGTACGCTATTCCACAAGACCGAGGGAGATAACTACTAATCCATACAACTTTTTTTACCATGCGTAATGGAAAAAATTTTGGTTTAAATATTTTACTCCTATTTCAGGCAATGTTGGTTTTGTAAATGGTATTTTCCCGAAGACAATTGATAAAAAACAGGTTATTAATTTTCAAAATCTATCCCTATTTTTTTGAAATCGTTAGTGAATTTGTGTGTGATAATGAACGCTAAAAAATTCTAACTAAATTCTGAAAATGCAGAAAGAATAACAATATGAAGACTTGGCTGAACGCGAGACCGGAGAATCGAACTCCGATTTGCACGTTGGCAACGTGCTGTTCTACCATTAAACTAGTCTCGCATAAGTAATCATATACAGATTCTCTAATACAAACTAACTTAGAATTTAAAAACATAACTATGGTCCCAGACAGAATCGAACTGTCGACTCCTCGGCGTAAACGAGGCGTTTTACCACTAGACTATGGGACCGATATACAATTTAAACATATACAATTTTTAAAATTTATGATTACCAAAATCATTAGATGTTATTATGAGCTGCCTAAAATAAATTTTAAGATTATCAGTCATGCACGTAATGCATTTTTTAAGGGTAAATTAAAAATAAAGAGAGCGGAAAATTAAAAAATTCTATAACAACGAGGCAGTGGATTTTTAATAAATTTTTTAAGTAATAATGCTTTAACAAAGAAACAAAAATTTTAGTATTCAAATTAGCCAAACCACTTGGGTCATTAGCAAAATAAATTTGGAGAAGTTTATTAATAATTTGTAAAGCTTTGAATTAATAACATTTAAATACACTCTTTTCAATCTTATAATATGCCAGAAAAGCAAAATAAAGAAAATGAAGAGAAATCAATAGAACAGAATATTGCTAAGGATTATGTTCCAAAATCAAAACTAGGGAATCTTCCTGTTTCTGACCAGATTTCAAATGAGGTAAAAAAACAAATTGATCAGACAAGGAAAGATATTGATAAGTTCAAAAAAGAAATTTTAAAGAAATTTAAGTATATTGAAGCTATAGGAATTGCTCCGACGCAGGCAAGTAAAAAAATTGAAGAAGAGTATGAAATTCCTGAAGAAGATTGCAAGAAAAAATTAATCCATCTTCTTATTGTAATTCCTGAAGACAAATTTAAAGAAATGGGACAGGTTAAATTAGAAGCAATTAAATTAGCAAAAGAGATTAATGATAGGTTCTGGATTCATCTCATGACTCCTGTTGATATTTGGAATTTGTGTCTTGATTCTAAATTTGACATTGTCGAGGCATTTGCAATGAGTTTTCCTGTCTTAGACAAAGGGATTCTCGGAGCTTTGAGAGTTGCTGAAATTCATAAGACATTAGTTATAAAAAAATTTGAAAAATATGTCACGAGCTATATTATCTCCGGGAGTTTGGTTAGGGGGGAGAGTAAAAAAGAGTCTGATGTTGATGTTTTTATTATTATAGACGATACAGACGTTAAAAGGATGCCTCGGCTTGAGTTAAAAGAAAAATTGAGAGCAATAATCTATTCATATGTTCAAGAAGCAACAGCAATTGCTGGTGTCAAAAATCTGCTGAATGTTCAAACATATCTTCTGACAGAATTTTGGGAAGCAGTTAAAGATGCCCATCCTGTTATGTTTACTTTTATTAGAGATGGTGTTCCGCTTTACGACCGCGGAACTTTCTTGCCTTGGAAAGCTTTACTGAGGATGGGAAAAATTAAACCATCACCAGAAGCAATCGATATGTTCATGTCCTCTGGCGATAAGCTTGAAGAAAATATTAACCACAGGCTAATTGATATTGCTGTAATAGATATTTATTGGGGTGTCTTAACTCCGTCTCAAGGAATGTTAATGTTGTACGGACTTGCTCCTCCGACTCCGCGAGAAACAGTCAAATTAATTAAAGAGGTGCTTCACGAAAAAGAAAAATTGCTTGAAAAAAAATACGTCGATATAATTGATAGAATCGTAACATTTTACAAAGATTACGAACATGGAAAAAAGAAAAAGATTACTGGTGCTGAGTTAGACAAGATGAAAGATGATGCACTTGATTATATAAAAAGGCTGAGGAAGCTTAGAAAAGAAATTGAAAAAAGAATTCAAAAAAAATCTATAGAACAAGTTTACAAAGATGTTTTTAAGATGCTTGAAATTTTGTTAAAAAAGAAATCAGAAGCTGCAATTATCAAAGAATTCGAGGAAAAATTAATTAATCAAGGCAAGTTTCCACCGCGATTTTTGAATTATTTGAAGTTCATAGCAAAAGTAAAAAAAGAATTTGAAAAACCTGAAAAGAAAACAAAAACAGAG
>CAYNLR010000056.1:0-3903 GCA_964398135.1 Candidatus Woesearchaeota archaeon | reverse complement strand
CTTGACATTTCCTTGCTTTTCACATTCTTTATTCTCTCCACCAGCCTCTCTGTCGGAAGCCCGTTATCATCTGTCCCAAATGGATAAAAAACATTCTCTTTCATCCTTCTAAATCTTGCAATAAAATCTTGTTGTGCGTAAGAAAACGCATGACCGATATGCATTTTTCCGGAAACCGTCGGTGGTGGTGTGTCAATAGAATAAATTTTTTTCTTCAAATTAATATTAAATTTGTAAATTTTCTCTCTTTCCCAAAATTCTCTTATTTTTTTCTCTACTTCATTAAAATCTTATTTATTTTTATTTATATTATTTATAAAAATAGAAGATTTAAAAGTTTGTTTATTTTACAAAACAAGATTTTTAAACTCTCTTGAGCCTAACACGCTTTTAAAATTTACATTTAGATAAATATAAAAGCTTATTTGATAATATAAAGATATGAAAAAAGAAAAACTTAGGATATTGGCGGCAGCAGATATTCACGGCAGCAAAGATATTGCTGAAAAACTTGCTGAAAAAGCTGCTAAGAATAAAGTTGATTTAGTTGTACTTGCTGGAGATTTGCACGGAATTTTTGGCGGTGGCGAGGACGTGATTGAACCTTTTAAAAAAAGGAAACAAAAGGTAATTTTTGTGCCAGGAAATTGGGATACAACTGAGGAAGTTAATCTAATCAAAAAAAAGCATGGAATTAAAAATATTGACGGATACTATGTAAATTATAAAGGGGTAGATATCGTCGGATTTGGCAATCCTGATTTCAAACTTGCTCCTGACGAAAAAAAGACACTTGAAAAATTAGGTAAAAATTTTGAGAAAATTAAAAATAAAAAAGGGAAAAAAATTTTGGTTTCCCATTTACATGCTGCTGGTTCAAAAGCAGAATTTTCAGGCATCCCTGGAGATGTTGGTTTAAGGAAAGCGATTGAATATTTTCAGCCAGACATTTTGATTTCCGCGCATATTCACGAAGCAGAAGGAATCGAAGAAAAAATAGGAAAAACGAGAGTAATTCAGGTCGGTAGAAGAGGGAAAATAATTGAAATTTAATCTGCCTTATAGTTATTACTTCGGCTGATACAATTCTTTAATAATTTTTTTAGCCTCTTCATTATCCTTAAATTTAAACTCAAGATTTGACCAACCTAAAAAACAATAGCCATCTACTTTATCACGAGTTTCCTCTGCAATAATTTTGAAAATTTGTGTTTGTGTGCTTTTATTAACTCTTGCTCTCTCAACTCCGAGTTCGCCGAAGAAAAATCCTTTCAGATTATATTGTTCTTTTAAACTATTTCCTTTTTCAACAGCTCTTTTCAGGTGGTTCTTAAAATCTTGATAATTTTTATTGCTCCACATAATATCAAAAGCGAGATAATCGCATGCCGAGATATTTTCGATTTTTTCAGGACCTATATCAGAGAATTTCAAAACCAAATTTCCTGAGAAAAATGATTTTAAGTTTTTTAATTTGCCGATCCACGAATCAAGCAAATCATTGCTGCCAAATACAAGATCCGGCTCGTTTAAAGGTGAGTAAAATTCTACTTTCTCTTTTTCTGCAATTTTTGCCCAATATACAGCAACATCATATAAATCATTTTGTTGTTTTGATGTAGTGCTTTCTCTTGGATTTATTACATTTACTTCGAGAAAAACAGCAAAACCAGCGTCATGAGCTTTTCTTATTAAATTAACGACAATAGAAGACGGCAAATCCTCCTTTATCTCACCATTTTCTTTTCTATAAAGCGGACAAATCCTAATGCCATTTACTCCTAATTCTCTCAACTCTTTTATTTCTTGCTCGCTGAACGAGTACATACAATTCTCGCTTGAAACAAATTTCAGAAAAGTTATCTGCTCTCGCTGCCTCGGTAAAAAATTGTTATGTAATGAAGAAAAAATGAGTAATTTAAGAATCAGCGAGAGAATTACAATAACCAACAAAACAATTATAATCCCTTTTTTCATTTTAATTTAATCAACTTAATCTTTAATAAATTTCCGAATCTAATAATAATCTCTGCTGCATTAAAAGCTGGCGATAAGAAGAAAAAATAACAAAATTAAAAATATTAGAAATTGGCTGTTTTCTGTTCACAATAAAATACAAAACCAAGATTATCCACCAACTCTTTATTCGCGTGTCTCCTTTCATGTTCATATTAAAAAAATTAAAATAACCGAAACCCAAAGATTTTTAAGATAGCCTCCATGAATAAAAATATAAATGATGTTTTTATTAGTATTTAATGGCCGAAAAAAGAGATACAACCTTAATCATAACTGAAAAACCGCAAGCTGCTGAAAAAATAGCAATTGCATTATCTGACGCGACGGCTAAAAAAATTATAAATAAAAACAAAGTTTCTTATTATGAATTTGAAAAAGATAATAAAAGGATAGTAATCGGGTGTGCGGTTGGACATTTATTTGAGATTCAGCAAAAAAATAATCGCGGAACTTTTCCTAATTTTGATGTTGAATGGAGAGAGTCATTTAAAAAGAAAGGAAAAGAGTACACGAAAAAATATTATGATATTCTAAAAAAACTTTCACAGCAATCAAATGAATTCATTGTTGCGACTGACTTTGATGTTGAGGGAGAAATTATCGGTTGGAATGTGGTGAGATTTATCGCAAAACAAAAAGATGCTAAACGAATGAAGTTCTCGTCGCTGACAAAAGAAGAATTAAAGAAAGCTTATGAAAATCTCCTTCCTACAATTGACTGGGGCTCTGCAATTGCAGGAGAGACACGCCATTACATTGATTGGTTTTACGGAATAAATCTTTCTCGCGGATTGATGAAAGCATTATCAACAGCAGGAAAATTCAGAATTTTATCTATTGGTAGAGTTCAAGGCCCTGCTTTGAAAATTGTTGTTGACAGAGAATTTGAAATCAGAAATTTCAAGCCAACCCCTTATTGGCAGGTTTATCTTTTAATTAAAGACATAAAAGGACAAAAATTAGAAGTCAAATATCCAAAAGATTTATTTGAACAAAAAGAACTTGCAAAATTTAAAATTTTGAGAAACAAAAAAGGAATTGCTTCTACACATATCAATGAAAGAAAAATTTCTCCACCAACCCCTTTTGATTTAACCACCTTACAAACAGAATGTTACAGATTTTTCGGATTAACCCCATCTCAGACATTACAAATAGCTCAAAATTTATATCTCGCTGGCTTGATTTCTTATCCGAGAACCTCGAGCCAAAAGTATCCTAAAGAAATTAATTACACTAAAATTTTAGATAAGCTAAAAAAACAAACCCAATTAGTTAAATATGCTGTCAATAAAACACCAACACAAGGTAAAAAATCAGACCCCGCCCATCCAGCAATTTATCCTACCGGTGAAACAAAAAAACTCGGGAAAAATGAGAAAAAAGTTTATAGTTTAATTGTAAAAAGATTTATTTCATGTTTTTGCAAACCTGCTATTGTTGAAGATAAAAAAATTGTGGTTGATGTTTCTGGGCTGAAATTTTTTGCAGATGGTTTCAGGATTAAAGAAAGAAATTGGATGAATGTTTATCCTTGGACAGAGAAAGAAAAAGACGTTCCTACCATTAATGGTGATGTAAACATAAATGAAATAAGGATTGAAGAAAAACAAACAAAACCGCCGAAGAGATATAATGCGGCTTCTCTTGTTAAAGAACTTGAAAAGAGAAATCTCGGGACGAAATCGACGAGAGCAACAATTGTAGAGACACTTTATTCTCGCGGCTATATCAAGGAAAAGAAAATTGAAGCAACAGAATTAGGAATTAAAATGGAAGAAACCCTAAAGAAATATGCTCCGGAAATTTTAGACGAAAAACTTACGCGGGAAATGGAGGAAGAAATAAAAAAAAGTCAAAATGCAAAAAAAGATTTTGAAGAAA
>CAYNLR010000055.1:0-3999 GCA_964398135.1 Candidatus Woesearchaeota archaeon | reverse complement strand
AATTCATTGGTTAGACCATGAATAAATCTCAGCTCATCAATGGCTTTTTCTTTATTTTTTACAACTTCCCCTATTAAATCTATATCTTCATCTGCATATATAGAGAGAGCTTTTCTCAAATTCTTTAAAACACCAACATAATCAACTACAAAGCCTTTGCTCTTATTTTTATATACTCTATTGACTCTTGCAATTGCCTGTAGAAGATTATGGTCTGTCAATAAATTATCAAGATATAAAACCTGCTCAATTGGCGCATCAAAACCGGTTATTAACATTTTGTTAACCACAATTATTCCCACATTTCCATCTAAACCGTCTTCTTTTTTTTCAAAGGGCAGTTTAAAACTCTTAATTATTATTTCATGTTTTTTAGGGTCTGTAAACTCATGATATTCCGGAGCATCATTTGGCGCTCCCGATATTACAACTTCAACTTTTAAATCTTTCAATATTTTCAAATCCGAGTTATTATAATCATCTTTTTCAAGTTCCTGAATTTTCTCTTTTAATGCTTCTTCCAATGCTTTTTTATATCTCCTGGCTGCAAGCCTTGAAACTGCAACTACCTGAGCCTTGAAACGGTTGGGGAAAACATGTGTAAGATAATGTTCAATCATATCTTTTGCCTTTGCTTTTATAACTCTTTCATGTTCAAGGTATGCTCGCCACGTATATCTGCCCATTATGAGTTTTCTTTCATCTTTGCTGACTTCACTGAATACGTCAACAAATTTCTTATCAAGTTCTTCTTCGCTTTTGATTTCACTTACATGTGCTCTTCCCTCGTAAACTATTTCAACCGTAACTCCGTCATTAACAGATTGTTTTATTGTATATTTATCAATATACTCACCGAATGTTATTTCTGTCTTTTCAATCGGAGTTCCTGTATAGGCAATTTTTATTGAATTGGGTAAGGCTCTTCTCAAATTGGCACCAAGTAGTTTATATTGGGTTCTGTGAGCTTCATCAATCATAATAAGAATTTTTTCGGATTCATTTAAAATAGGAAATTGTGTTTTTAAATCTCTTTCTTGAAATTTGTGGACAATTGCCATTACTAAATCAGGGGTATTAGTTTTCAATAAATTTTTCAGTTCAGGAATACTATTTGCTACATTAACTGTAAAACCTATGCTTTTAGATGTCTCTTTTAACTGCCCCTCTAATTCTCTTCTGTCTGTGACAAATACGATTTTAAAGTCTTCCAGTTCCTTATCATGATACATTGCTCTAACAGTGAACATCATTGTTAAAGATTTACCACTTCCCTGAGTATGCCATATAATTCCACCTTTTTCCTCAGGTGGTTTCTTTTCTTTCAATCTCTTTATAATTTTCTTCACAGCCCTGAATTGCTGGTATCTGGGAACTATTTTAATTAATCCTTTTTCAGGGTCCTCTTTAAAGAGGGTAAAATTATGCAAAATATCAAGTAAATTTTCTTTTGAAAGCATCCCCTGAACCAAAACATCCTGGCTTGTAACATTCTTTTCAGGGTTTATATCTGATAAACTGTAAGGGTAAGGGTCTTTCCATTCTACAAAATACTCGTAATCTCCTGTAATTGTCCCATATTTCGCTTTCTGACGAGAGGTAGCTATCATAAAAAGGTCATACCAGAAAAGTTTTTCATTACCTTCCTTTGCACCTCTTCTGTTTGAATATCTCATTAATTGGGTGATCGCTTCTGTGATAGGGTCAGCAATAGCAGGTGATTTGCATTCCACCACAATAAGAGGTAATCCATTTATGAATAAAACAATATCGGGTATTATATGTTTCTCAGTTCCAGGAATATTTACTTTAAATTGAGAAATTGCAATAAAAGAATTTTTCTCAGGGTTTTTGAAATCTATTAAGTAAACAGATGGACTTTTCTCTCCTGTTTTTCTATTCTCTGAAACTGAAATGTTTTCAAGAAGCAAATCATGAATCTCTCTGTTTGCTTCTAAAAGTGAATTAGCATTCGGAGTTGTAATTCTCCTTACAACTTCATTTATCTGGTCCTCTCCAATCCAGGGGTTAATTCTATTTATAGATTCTCTTAAAACATCCTCAAGAATTACTTCTCTGAAACTCTCCCTGAATTTTATACTTTCACCATAAACCGGCTCACCTGAACTTTTAAAAGATATAATCTGTTTTACATCCTCAGGATCATCTTTATTTTGCCTATAAATCTCCCACCCCAATCCTTGAAGATGGGCAAGGAAAGGATTCTCTACGTAATGTTCTTCGTTAAGCCGTTTAAAACCTAAATTACCAATGTTAAAATCTGACGCCAAGTAATCCTCCTTCTGGGCGGTCATCAGTTAATCGGATTCTAATAGATTTTTCAAATACTTCTCGGAAATCCTCGGCAAACTCATTATAAGGAACTTTATCAGAATTTATAAGGCATATATACTGAAATCCTGACTCAAATGCTTCTTTAGCCGCTAATTCCATTGCCCTGGCAATTTGCCTTTCATCAACTCCGTCAAAGATCGTGCTATCATGAATAAGAAATCCAGGTTTCTCTTTTTCTCGCCTCCATAGTTGAATAAGCATTAAATCATAACAAAATACTTTCATATGACTAACTCCTTGACTCTGAGCTCTTTTAATTTCTACATTAAATTTGTAGCCACTTGGTGTAACATCTATTGATAATATACCCGGCTCAGCATAAAGATACTCAGAATTTCGATTAAATAATCTGATTGCTCTTTCTATTATGGGTCCTCTTTCCTCCTTATCCTGTCGCATTCTTTGGATCAATTCTTCCTTTCTAATTTTTAATTCACTTAAGCCAGATTCGACTCTCTTTAAGTTGTCAATTCTATTAAGAATGTCTTTCCATTGCTCCTTAAGGTTTACCAGTCTCTCATTTAACATTTTGAACTCATCTAACGCTTTATGAGTCTCAAGTATTTTAAGTAATTCTGCTCTTATATCTGAAAACTCTTTTATTTTGGCTCGGTATTGCGTTATTTTATCTTCTAATCTTTTTATTTCATTTTTCAAATATAATCTTCTATTTTTAACAATCTGTTCATGAAATTTTTTAACTTCTTCTAAACTCTTCCTAAGGGTTTCTGAGAACCATATTCCTGCTTCCTCGTATACTCTTTCTAAAATTTCCATAGAAATATCTTCTTCTGATTCAAAATTATCTTGATAATTTTTTAAAATTTTTTCACTTATAACTAATTCATTCGTAACTCTATGAATTTCATCAGTTAAACTATTAGCTTCCTCTTCAATTTTTTCATATTGTGGATGAACTTTGAAAGTTTTTAACTGTTCTTCCAATCTCTCTATTTCTTCCTGCAGTCTAACCCTTTCGGCCTCTAATTCTCCCAATGTACCTACATACCCTGATAGTATACCTTCTTTAGCGGCTTTTTTTAATTCTTTAAAAATATTTTCTTGATCTTTTAATGTTTGGATTTTAGAAGCATATTCCCAGTTTAATCCCAGTAAATAAGCATTGTTGACTTGAATATCCCATTCTTTTTGTTGCGGATAATGTCTGAATGGATCTTGAAATGCTCCTGGCCCCTTTCTTACATAATAAGAGATTAAACTTCTAAATGTTGGTGTATATTTTTTTTCGGATAGATTTAAAGATAAATCAAACATTAAATATCCTAACACTTTTCTCCATTCTTTAATCTTTAGGTAATAACTATTTTTTTCTACATCAAATTCGGGGGCTATTGGCCAGTCTGAGAAATCGCCTTCTAAATAGACCTTAGAAAATTTAGATGTATTTCTACTCACAGAGAGCTCTTTTCCATTCACCATTAAATCTACTGTAAAAGTCCAGCCTTTTAACTCTTCTGATTTTAACACATCTTTTCCCTTAAGATCGGAACCCAAACAGAAATGAATTATTTCAATAAGCGTTGTTTTCCCTAATCCGTTTCTGGAATCCCTTTCCGATGAGATGTGTGTCCTGTCAGCGACAATAACATTGAAACCCTCTTTAAATTCTACTGTCCTAAAAGA
>CAYNLR010000054.1:0-4026 GCA_964398135.1 Candidatus Woesearchaeota archaeon | reverse complement strand
CGAGATACGTCCGATAAAAGCAAAAGTTGGAATTGTCCCTTCTGCCTACGGAAGCGCAAGCTTTGAAACAGGGAATACAAGGGCAAGTGCTGTTGTTAGAGGACCGAGAAAACTCTATCCTCAACACATCCAGAACCCGACAAGAGGAATTTTGAGAGTGCATTATTCTATGATGAGTTTCAGTGTGTGGGATAGAATTAGGCCAGGCCCTTCTCGAAGAAGTCAAGAAATTTCAAAAGTTACAGAATGGGCTTTAGCTCCTTGTGTTGATTTGGACGATTTTCCGAATTCTGTTGTTGATGTTTTCATTAACATTCCACAAGCAGATGCAGGTACGAGAGTTGCCGGAATCAATGCAGCAGCAATGGCTTTAGCTCATGCAGGAATCCCGATGAAAGAGATGGTTTCTGCAATTGCTATAGGAAAGATAGATAAGACATTAGTAGTGGATATTGATAAAGAGGAAGAGGATTATAAAGAAGGTGAGGGAAGTACGGACATTCCAATTGTTATAACATCACGCAGTAAAAAAATTTCGCTTCTTCAATTAGACGGAAAAATTTCTATTGAAGAATTAAAGCAAGCTATTGAATTGGGGAAAAAGGCGTGTGAAAAAATTTATAAAATTCAGGTAGAGGCTTTAAAAAAAGCAGGGAGGGGAGAATGAATGTGCCAAAAATACAGGAAGATAGAATAGTAGAATATTTAAAAGAAGGAAAAAGATTTGACGGAAGGAAACCAGAAGAGTTTAGGAAGATTGAATTTGAACTCGGATTAAGCAAACATGCAGAAGGTAGTTGTAAAGTTAAGTTTGGAAAGACAGAAGTTTGGGTTGGAGTTAAGCTCGGGATAACAGAGCCGTATCCTGATTCGCCTGATGAAGGAAATCTTGTTACTTCTGCTGAACTTGGCCCAATAGCTTCTGGAGAATTCGAATTAGGGCCGCCAAAAATAAATGCTATAGAACTTGCGAGGGTTATAGATAGAGGAATAAGAGAAAGCGGTTTTATTGACTTTAAAAAATTGTGTATTAAAAAAGGTGAAAAAGTATGGCAGGTTTTTCTTGATATTTACGCAATTAACGACGACGGGAATTTATTGGATGCTGCAGGTCTCGGTGCCTTAATTGCTCTCGGAAATACTAAACTTCCAGTCTATAACGAGAAAGAAGAAAAAATTGAACATCAACTAAGCGAAAAACCCCTGCCTTTAAATAAAAATGCAATGTCATTCAACATAACTTTCCACAAAATAGGCGATACAATTATCGTCGATCCTTCAAAAGAAGAAGAAGAAATTTCTGATTATAGGATTAGCATTGCTGTCGGTGAAGATAATAAAGGAAATTTGAGAATTACTGCAATACAAAAAGGAAAAGAAGGAGCGATAAGTTTTGAGGAGATGGAAAAAATTTTAAAACTCCTTGAGATTAAATTTAAAGAAATGATGCCTAAAGTAAAAAAATTTGTGTTTGGTAAATAATGGCAGAAGAATTTTCAAAATATGAAAGAGCAAGAATTTTGGGAGCAAGAGCTTTGCAGCTCTCGATGAATGCGCCGTTATTGATTAAAATTGATAAAGAGGAATTATCAAACTTAAACTTTGATCCTTTAAATTTGGCAGAATTGGAATTAAACAAAGGGGTGTTGCCTATTTCTGTTAGACGACCAATGCCTGAAAAAAGAGAAGAAAAATTAGAAAAAATAAAAATTGAAGAAACCGAAGTTTCTGATGAGAAGAAGATTAAAGAAGAAGAGGAGGAGATTAAAGAAATTTCTGAAGAAGGAGAAATTATGGAGTTAACAACTCCTGAAGACGAGAAAGAGGAAACAGAAATGATGGGTGAGGAAGCAGAAGAAGAAATTTAATTAAAATTGATTTATTTTGCGTTTTAAAATTAATGTATGAAGCTTCTATCCAGATAATTTCTCAAGAATTGGAAATAAAATAAATTTCTCAGAAGATTAAATTAAGGTTTGCGAGCAAAGCTTTAAAAATTTAATAGGAAGATTTATTAATGCTTTTTAATTTTTAACAATATGTTTATAAGAGATGTTAAACCTAAGATAATTAAAGATTCCCGAGGAGAAAAAACAATTAAAGTCGAGATTAAAACTTATAAAGGAAAATTTTCTGCTTCTGCTCCTTCAGGAAAATCAAAAGGAAAACATGAAGTTCCGGATTATAATGAAAGGGGGATTAATTATAGTTTAAGAATATTGAAGATCTTTGCAGAAAAAATAAAATACAAAAATTTTATGATTAAAAATTTTGAAGGGCTGAAAAATTTTGAAAATCTAATTAAAAAATTTGAGCACAGATATGGAAATCTTGGTGCAAATTGTATCTATGCTCTTGAAACTTGTTTTTTAAAAGCAGCTGCAAAGGAAAATAGAAAAGAATTGTGGGAATTTATAACAGATAAGAAAAAACCGAAAATGCCAGTGCCTGTTGGAAATTGTATCGGAGGCGGTTTACATTCTTCTGGTAAAAAACCGGATTTTCAAGAATTTTTATTGATTCCAAAAGAAAAAACTTTTTCTAAAAATGTGACGAAGATGATTTTAGCTTACGAGTTTGCTAAAAAATTAATTAAGAAAAATGAGAAAAAATGGCGAGTGAAAAGAAATGATGAGGGTGCGTGGATGACTAATTTAAGGAACGAAGATGTTTTAGAAATTTTATTTCAAATTAGTAAGAAATTTAAAGTTAGGATTGGGATTGATGCAGCGAGCTCTGAATTTTATGAGAGGGGATTTTATCATTATAAGAACAAAGAATTATTGCGAGACAGGGAAGAACAAATTGATTATATGCTAAGATTGATTGAAAAGTATAATCTATTTTATATCGAGGATGGGTTGCAGCAGGAGGATTTTTCTGGATTTAAAATTTTGTTGAAAAAAGCGAATCTTTTACGCAAAAGTTCGGCAAAGAAAAAACCAAGTATTTTGATTGTTGGAGATGACCTCACAACGACAAACCCTGCGAGAGTTAGCAAAGCTATAGCTGAAAAAGCAATTAATGCAGTAATAATCAAACCAAATCAAATCGGAAGTTTATTAGAAGTGAAAAAAGTTGTTGACCTGTGTAAGAAACATAATATTCAGATGATTTTCTCACATCGTTCTGGTGAGACAATAGACAATGCTTTAGCAGATTTTGCCGTCGGGTTTGGCGCTGACTTTATTAAATGCGGGATTTTTGGGAGGGAGAGATTAGCAAAGCTCGGCAGGATTATGGCAATTGAAAGAAGTTTACAATGAATCCCCCCAGATTAATTTTTTTAAGCACTCTCTTACAACTCTATAATCCGCCCGTCTTTCTGACAGATTCATCACTTGTCCAATTAACCAGTTGAATGCTTGTTCCTTACCTTCTTTATACTCTTCAACCACATGCTGGTTTTTCTCAATTACTTGCTTGCACAAATTCTCGACGACATCTTCTGAAATTTTTGTGATATCCTTCCCGCCAGCAATAGAAAAACTTTTTGGGATAAAATCATTCATTATTTGTTTTGCTTTTAATGGTGTGATATTTCCTTTTTCAACTTCTCTAATTAATTCGGCTAAATGTTTTGGTTTAATGTCAATATCTTCATCTTCGAGTGTTTTTTTATTATAGTTTAATATTCTTAGCAATTCGATTGTAATCCATGATAAATTCTTTTTAATGTCAATGCCTTCTTTAACAAGCTCCTCGACAAACTCAACCAATTCTAAATTTTTTGTTAATATGGTCGCATTTTTTTTATCAATTTTAAATTTTTTAATTAATTTTTCAAGTTTGACATCGGGCATTTCAGGTAGTTCTCTTTCAATTTTTTTGACGTATTTTTCACTTAATTTAATCACAGGCAAATCAGGGTCAGGAATAAATCTATAATCAGCAATCTCTTCTTTTTCTCTCATTTTAACCGTCCTTCCAAGTTCTTCATCAAAAGAAAGTGTCTCTCTTTTCTGAACAACACCTTTCTCATAATTTTCTAACTGCCGCGAAATTTCGTAGTCGATTGCTTTTTTA
>CAYNLR010000053.1:0-4283 GCA_964398135.1 Candidatus Woesearchaeota archaeon | reverse complement strand
TTGTAGGAAATGTGGAGCTCTTGCCACTGACGACAGAATTAGAGGAAAAATTGTTTGTCCTTTATGTAATTCCAACGAAGTAGATCCTGTTGAGATATCTTATGCTTTCAAATTACTGATGGAAGAATTACAGAGCATGCACATATTAACTAAATTTAAACTTAAAAATAAGTATGAATAAAATAAAAGAAGAGCAGGAGAAAATAAACGAATGTCCCTTTATTCCACTTTCAGAAGGCTGTATAGCCTTATCTCTCGACGTGGCTGAAAGGGGGTCAGCAATGTTTGATTCACTTTGTCAGAAAAATTACGAAGCATGCCCAATATATAAGGCAAGAAAAATCAAGCAAAAAATTATAGAAATAAATAAATCATCTTTTTAAAAATGGACGAGCCAATAACAAAACAAGTGAAAGAAATTAGATTTAGTTTACTTAGTCCTGAAGAAATTAAAAAAATCGCTGTTGCTAAAATTGTAACTCCAGAATTATATGATGTTGATGGTTATCCTGTTGATGGTGGATTAATGGACTTAAGACTCGGTGCGATAGACCCTGGAGTTAGGTGTAGGACTTGTGGCGGACGTCTTAAAGAATGTCTCGGCCATCCAGGGATGATAGAATTAGCAAGACCTGTACTTCATGTTAAGTACTTGCATATTATCGATTTGGTTTTGAGAAGCACTTGTGAAGCATGTGGAAGAATTCTATTGCCTAAAGAGTTTTTTAATAAAGATTTAAAGACAAGAATTAAAAAAGCAAAAGACGGGAAAAAATGCTTTTATTGTGGAATTGTTCAGGAAAAAATTAAATGGGAAAAGCCGTTTATTTTCAGAGCTGGTAAAAGGAGATTGTTCCCATCAGAGATTCGTGAGAGATTGGCAAGAGTTAGCAATGAAGACTTAAAATTACTCGGAATTAATGGAGAAACATTAAGGCCTGAGTGGGCTGTTCTTACATTATTGATTGTTCCACCTGTAACTGTTCGCCCATCAATCACTTTAGAATCAGGAGAGAGAAGTGAAGATGACTTAACCCACAAACTTTCAGATATCATAAGAGCTAATCAGAGGTTATGGGAGAATTTAAATGCAGGAGCGCCAGAGGTTATTATTGAAGATTTGTGGGATTTGCTTCAATATCATGTTGCAACTTTTTTCGATAACTCTCTTCCTAAAATCCCGCCGGCAAGACACAGAAGCGGCCAGCCATTAAAAACAATCACAGAAAGAATTAAAGGAAAAGAAGGGAGAATAAGAAAGAATTTGGCAGGAAAGAGAGTGAATTATTCAGCAAGAACGGTTATTTCTCCTGACCCAAATCTTGAGATAAATGAGGTTGGAGTACCGCTTGAAGTCGCAAAAATCATTACAGTTCCTGAAAGAGTTACAAGTTGGAATATTGAAAGATTGAAAAAATTAATTTTGTCTAAAGAATATCCAGGAGCTAATTATATTGTAAGACCTGATGGAAAAAGAAAAAGAATCACAGATGATTTAAGAGAAGATTTAGCAAATGAAATTGAACCTGGTTATATTGTTGAAAGACATCTTGTTGATGGCGATATTGTTCTTTTCAATAGGCATCCTTCTTTACACCGCCCGTCATTGATGGCTCATTTCGTTAAGGTTCTGCCGTATAAAACTTTCAGATTGCATCCGGCTGTTTGTTTCCCTTATAATGCAGATTTTGATGGTGACGAGATGAATATTCACGGCCCTCAAACAGAAGAAGCACGGGCAGAGGCAAAGGTTTTGTTGAATGTCGAGAATAATTTAATTTCTCCAAAAAACGGAACTAATTTGCTTGGATGTATTGCAGATTCTGTTACCGGCAATTATATTTTGTCTGAAACAGAGATGGACAAAGAAAGCGCATCTCAGCTTTTATATGAAGCAGGTTTATCTGATTTCTCGCTTGCAAACAAAAATTCTGGAAAAGATATTTTATTAAACGCTCTTCCGAAGGAGGCAAGAGGATGGAAAGATGCTCATAATGCGTTATTGTTTAGAGTTGAAGAAGGGGAGATGATTAAAAAACTCGACAAAGAATTAGGAAGAAAAGAAGCGATAAAAGTTTTGAAGAATATTTTTGCATTGGGTGTTACATTCCTTTCCAGACACGGTTTCACAATTTCTATTGATGATTTAGATGTTCCAGAAGAGGTTAAGGAAAAAACCCAGAAGATAATTAAAGAGGCAGAAGAGGCTACACAAAAAATTATTGAAGAATATAATAACAAAACTTTGGAAATTATCCCAGGCAAGTCAGCAGAAGAGACAAGAGAAATTAAAATATTGCAAGTTTTGAACGATGTTAGAACAAAAATTGGAAGTATTGTTAGAGATAAGTTTTCGAAGGAAAATCCTGTAAGTAAAATGATTTCTGCAAAAGCAGGAGGAAATATTTTGAATATTACTCAGATTGCGTGTTCTGTTGGGCAACAGGCATTGGGAGGACAGAGAATTAATTTCGGTTATACTAACAGAACTTTAAGCTGTTTTAAGAAGAATGATTTAACACCGAGAGCAAAAGGATTTATTTATAATTCTTTTATGAAGGGTTTGAGACCTGATGAATTTTTCTTTGGAGCAATAACAGGAAGAGACGGGTTAATGGATACTGCTTTAAGAACACCAAAATCAGGTTATTTGTATAGGAGACTTGCGAATTCTCTTCAAGATTTAATTGTCGAGTACGACGGAACAGTAAGGAATGCTTCTAAGGACATAATTCAGTTTACTTATGGCGGCGATGGTTATGATGTTTGCGGCGAGCATAAGAATCAGAAAATTTCTCCGGGAGAAGCAATAGGAATCGTTACCGCTCAATCATTTGGAGAACCTTCAACACAGATGGCATTGAATGTATTCCACTCAGCTGGTGTTGCTGAAATGCAGATTACTCAAGGTTTGCCTCGATTGATTGAAATTCTTGATGCAAGAAAAAAACCAAAAACACCGACGATGGAGATTCACTTGGATAGTCAACATAATAATGAAAAAGACGCAAAGATTATTGCAGAGAAAATTAAAGAAGTTAAATTTAAAGAGATTATTTCAGAAATTAATGTTGATTTTGGAGATAAAAAAATTGAGATTGAAATTGATTTGGCTGCTTTGAAGAGAATTCACATTAGTCTTGACAAGGTTATTGAGGTTATAGGAAGTAAATTTAAAGTTAGGAAGAAAGGAAATAGATTGGTTCTTGATTTGAAGAATAAGACATTTAAAGAAATTTATAAAATTAAAGAGAAGATTAAAGATGTTATTTTGGTTGGTGTCAAGGGAATTAAAGAGGTGTTGGTTGTAAAGCGAGAAAGAGAGTTTGTTATTTTAACTGCTGGAACAAACTTAAAGGAAATTTTGAAGTTTAAAGGAGTCAATCCTGAGAAAACTTTCACTAATGATATTTATGAAATTGCCGAAGTTCTTGGAATCGAAGCAGCAAGACAGGCAATCATAAATGAAATTAATAAGGTGGTTGTTTCGCAGGGATTGGATATTGACAAGAGACATTTAATGTTGGTAGCTGATGCAATGACGGCTTCTGGAGTAGTAAAAGGAATTACAAGGATGGGGATTATTTTTGATAAAAATTCGGTGTTGGCAAGAGCAAGCTTTGAGACACCAATTAAACATTTCGTAAATGCTACACGAACTGGCAGAAGAGATAAATTAGCAAGCGTAATTGAAAATATAATCTTGAATCAGCCTGTTCCTGTCGGAACAGGGCTTCCGGGTTTGTTAGTAAAAGTTAGCGGGAGTTTAGCTGGAAAAACTGAAAAGAAAATTGAAGAAAAGGCTGAGCAGCAAGCTGAAAAAAATTAGGATGAAGAAAATCACGCTTTGTTCTTAAATTCTTCCTTTTTTTTGACCCATTCTTTATTTGTTGCACATTCAGGATTAAAACAAAACTTCCACGGTTTCTTGCCTTTTCTTAAGCTCATTACTAATGGAAAACCGCACTCAGGACAAATTTCTTGGTTTCCTTCTTCATCTCTTGCAGGAATCATCTTTCCTTTCGGTGGTAAAGAAAAAATTGTCTTGCATTCAGGATAAGCATCACAGCTAACAAAATACCTATTAAATTTCTTATTGTACATAATTCTTAATTTTCCTTTTTTGCATTTCGGACATGTTGTCATGATATTTGCTTGCCTTTCTTTCTCGATCACTAAATTATTTGCCTCTGCCAATTCCTTGCCAATCTTCTCTAAATTATCGTTAATTTCTTTTGCAATTTTTGTCACAGCTCTCTTTGCTTTTTCCAAAACTTTTTTTT
>CAYNLR010000052.1:388-4305 GCA_964398135.1 Candidatus Woesearchaeota archaeon | reverse complement strand
CTTCTTTTAATTCTTCTGGATCGTTTAATTCAGAATAATTATTCCCCATTTCCCAGCCGTTTATTATCGGCTCAAATCTTTCAGCAATATCCTTATTTGTTTCTTTTTTCTTTGCTAAAGGGGAAGTGTCTGCTGGATAGTCATAAATTATTGTCGGTTGGATAAGTTTTGGTTGAACAAGTTCTGAAAAAATTTCTTCTATCGCAACTCCTCTTCTGAATTCTTTTTTTAATTTTATATTATTTTTATTTAAAAAATCCTTTAACTCTTTTTCTTTCATACTTTCAACATCAATCTTAGCGTATTTTTTTATAGCTTCTCTCATTGTCATCCTTTTCCAAGGTCTTTTTAATTCTATCTCCCTCCCTTGATAATTTATTTTGGTTTTTCCCAAAACTTTTTTAGCCACATATTCTACCATTTCTTCAAAAAGGTCCATGTTCGCTCGATAATCAACATAAGCCCACATTGTTTCTAAAAGTGTAAATTCCGGATTGTGGAGAGAGTCTATTCCTTCATTTCTAAAAACCCTGTTCATCACATAAATTTTTTCAAAGCCGCCAACTATTAATCTTTTTAGATAAAGCTCTTGAGAAATCGCGAGATAAACTTTCATTTTTAAACTTTCTAATTTACTAACAAATGGTTTCGCTGCTCCGCCTCCGTATAATGGTTGAAGCATTGGCGTGTCTACTTCTATAAATCCTTTGGAATCAAGAAAATCTCTCAACGATTTTATAATTTCTGCTCTTTTCTCAAAAACTTTTTTAATTTCAGGATTCGCTATTAAATCAAGATATCTTTTTCTGTATCTCTCCTCTTTATCCCTCAATCCGTGATATTTTGCTGGTATTGGTTTTATTGATTTGGCAAGAAGTTTAATTTCAGCAGCAATCACACTTAACTCTCCTCGCTTAGTTCTGAAAATTTTTCCTTTAACTCCTATAAAATCGCCTATGTCAATGAATCTGTTGAAAAAATCTATAATTTGTTTTTTTGTCTCGCCTTCTTTTAAAACAACCTGAATATTGCCAGAGTAATCTTGAAGTTTGACAAAACTAATTTTTCCGAAGTTTCGTATAGCAATTATTCGTCCGGCAATGCTCGCTGCCTTGCCATATTCTTCATTTCCGAGATTCTTATATTTTTCCTGTAATTCTGCGGCAGAATTTTTTTTATCAAATTCAGCCGGATAAGGATTAATCCCTTGTTTTCTTAATTCATCAATTTTCTTCAATCTTTCGTTAATAATTAGTTCTTCTCTTCCCATGATATAATTATAAAAAATCTGTTTAAATATGTTTTGAGAATAATTTAAAATCTTATAATTTTGAATTCTTTGTAATCTCCAGAATATTTTTTCTTCTCAACATATACATCTTTTATTATGGCATGCTCCGGTCCTTTTTTCAAAATCTCTATCATCTTTTCAATATTCTCTTTATCACCCTCTAAAACAACCTCAACATTTCCGTTTTCTAAATTTCGTGTAAATCCTTTTAAATTCAATTTGTCCGCATGTTCTTTTATGAACTGTCTAAAAAAAACTCCTTGAACGGTTCCTGTTATAGTTACTTTTACTGCTGATTTCATAAAAAAAATAAGATTTAATGGTTTTTATATGTTCTGTCTGTCCATCTCATTATGTAAGATTGTGATTACTTGTGATGCGAATAAAACTTTCGGTGAGACAGAAATTTTATTAAATTTTTTCAAAAATTTTTTCTTTTGCTTCGGAAAACCGTCTTGATCGCCGATAATAAAAACCTCGTCTCCTTTTAATCTCAAATTCCTTATATCTTCTCCTTTTCTTTCAAGCAGAAAAATGTTTTTCCCTTCTCTCTCGAGTTCCTCAATCAATTTTTCAAAAGATTTTTTTTCAATAAAGCAACCTGGAAAAATTTCTTTTAATCCTTCTTTATTTGGAGATTTATAAAGCATTCTTTTAATTAAACCAGCAATATCTTTTTTTGAAATTGGCATTTCTGGATCTGATTGAAAGACGAGGTGGCGAGGAGGGGTTGGTGGGCCGTCAAAAATAAGGTGTAATTTAACATCTTCCCTCATTTGATTTGAAATAAAAAACGCAGCAATAATTACATTACAAACAATATCAATCCTTCCAGCTTTCATTAAATCCTCTTTAATAAAATTTCCAGAAGTTACAGCTGATTTTGAATAATAAACTATTTCCCTCATTAATTAAAAAAAGATATAGAATTTATAAATTTAATATTTAATTATCAATTTTTTAAAGAGCCGTGAACATAATTAGTTGCTATCCCAGCAAATCTCTTCCACTTTTATCAATAAATTTAGAGGTATGAAATGGTAAATGGTTAAAAGACATGGAAATCAAAAGACAAGATTTAAGTAAGAATTTCTGGTCAATTAAATGAAAGCCCTTTCCAGAATTTTAAAGCAACATCAAGCTCTTTTCCTTGCCCTTCTAATTTCTTTTTTTTAAGAACAGCATCAACTGCTTGTCTCATTGCTTTTGCTCCAGATTTAGTTCCGTCTGGATGGCCGTGAATTCCTCCGCCTGCCTGAATGATTATGTCGTTTCCGAAATGTTTCATTAAATAAGGAACATGTCCTGGATAAATGCCTCCAGAACAAACTGCCATTACTGGTTTTTTATCGAGCCAATCTTCTTCTAATCTAAATTCATTTTCTTTGAGTTTTCTTAATTCTATTTTCTCTTTAATATTTTCTATTTCCTCAATTTTCCCTTTCATTTTTCCAATTCCTGTTCCTATATGCAAACTATCAACTCCACACAAACGAGCAAATTCTGCGATTACCATCATACTTATTCCGTGATTAGGATTTTCTGTGAAAGCTGCGTGCATTGCTCTGTGCGCATGAATCGCTAATTTTGTGTTTTTTCTTAATGTTTGTAAACTTGCAAAACCCGAAGTAATAATATCAATCATCACAAATCTTCCTCCTAATTCTTTAACCAAATCAGCTCTCCTCACCATCTCTTCAGTTTCTGCGGTTACATTAATTAAATAACCCTTTCTTTCTCCTGTTTCTTCTATTGCTTTATCTCTCATCTCTAAAGTTTTGCTTGCCCTTTTTTCAAATTGATTAAATTTTTGCGACGATAAATTCTCGTCATCTTTCACTAAATCGCAACCGCCAATCCAAGATTCATAAGCAACTTTTGCATGGTCTTTTGTCTTTAATCCAAGTTTTGGCTTTATGATTGTTCCAATAAGAGGGCGCTCTTTTATATTCAAAATTTTTCTTATCCCTTCTATCCCGTGCCTTGGCCCTGGAAAGCTCTTAATTAATTTGTCTGGAAAATTTATGTCCTCTAATCTCAAACCCTTAATACATTTCATTCCAAAAATATTTCCTGCCACCGACGATAAAATGTTCGGAGCATTATTTTCTTCAAATAATTCTTGCGGATAAGCAATTTTTATTTTGTTTTTTTTAATCGAAAAAACTTTTGCAGCGAGTTTATTGACATATTTTTTGCGAGAAAAAACAGGCGTCCAAGTTCCGATTGATGATTCAAGAGCAACATTATTTGCTGCTTCTTTCAAAGAGGTTTTATTCGGGATTAGCTTAAACAAACATATTAAGTCATTAGATTTCGGCTTATATTTCAAATCTATAAATTTTAAATTTTTTTTAATCATTTTTTATTTCAAAGAAACACGCTATTTTAAATTTAACTGCACTTTTGTAATTTATAATCGCTTCCGACGTCTTCAATTTTCCATCCCATTTTTTTGATTTCTTCTCTTAATTTGTCTGCTTTTTTCCAATCTTTTTCCTTTCTCGCTTTTTTTCTTTCTTCAGCTAATTTTTTAATTTTCTCCGGGATTTCAATTTTTTCTTTTTTCAATAAATCCAATCCAAAAACCTCGTCCATTTTTTTAATTGTTCTGAGTTTTCCGACG
>CAYNLR010000052.1:0-378 GCA_964398135.1 Candidatus Woesearchaeota archaeon | reverse complement strand
CCGACGGCCTTCTTATCTCTTACAAGTTTCCACAAAACAGCAATTGCTTTCGGCATATCTAAATCGTCATTGATTGCGTTCTCGAATTCTTTCAGATATTTTTTATTTATTTTTTTATCGTCTTTCAAATCAGAAATAATGTTTTTTAATCTCCTATAAGCGTCTTGAGCTCTTTTCAAACCTTCCAGACTGAATGTCAGTGGTTTTCTGTAATGAGCACTAAAAACAAAATATCTGTAATCCAACGGCTTGAATCCTTTTTTCTCTAATTCAGAAAGAGTCATAATCTTGCCTGAACTTTTCGACATTTTCCCGCCTTTAGCTAACAAAAATTCTCCGTGCAGCCAATAATTCACGAATTTTTTTCCTGTTGCAGCT
>CAYNLR010000051.1:1750-4393 GCA_964398135.1 Candidatus Woesearchaeota archaeon | reverse complement strand
AGCAAAACCCCATTAAATTTTACCCTTAAAAGACCAAAAACTATAAGGTGTAATTATCTTTCTCTCTTGCCTTCAATAAACTCTTCAAGCATTTGTCTTGCTTCTGAATCAGGGAATTGTTTTAGAGGGTGTTTCATTAAATAAGAACTTGCGGATTCTAAACAACCAGAAATTTTTCTATCTAAGGCAATTTTACAAAGTCTTATAGCGTCTATGACGCAGCCGGCAGAATTCGGAGAATCCTCGACAGACAATCTTAATTCTATATCAAAAGGCACATCTCCGAAATTTGTTCCTTCTATTCTTAAAAAACAGATTTTGTTATCTTTTTGCCATGCTACAAAATCACTCGGGCCAATATGAATATTGTCTGGTTGAAGCGGTTCTTTTAATTGGCTTTGAACAGCTTCTGTCTTACTAATTCTTTTAGAGGTTAATCTATTTCTCTCCAGCATATTTAAAAAATCTGTGTTGCCTCCGGTATTCAACTGATATGTTCTTTTGATTTTGCAACCTCTATCAGAACATAATTTTGTTAGTGTTCTATGAACAATTGTTGCTCCAATTTGTGCTTTAATATCATCCCCCAAACAAGGAATTCCTTTTTCTTTGAATCTCGAAATCCACTTTTCATCAGAACAAATAAAAACCGGCATACAATTAATGAATCCGCAACCAGCTTCTAAAGCACACTCTGCATAAAACTCTGTTGCTTTTTGACTTCCGACCGGCATGTAATTAACTAAAATTTCTGCTCCGCTCTCCTTCAACTCATTAATAACTTCCTCTTTGCTGAGCTCTTTTTCATCGTCAATAACAAATCTTTTTTCTTCATCATAATTTTTCATATGCTCTGCAAATCCGTCGAGAACAGGCCCTTTCTTTACAATAACTCCGAGTTTTGGGATATCTCTGCAAAAAACTTTTGTATTATTCGGCAAACTAAAAATTGCTTCTGACAAATCTTTTCCTACTTTCCTTTTATCAATATCAAATGCCGCAACTACCTTAATATCTGATATTTTATATCCTCCGAGAACATTATGCATTAAGCCCGGCACTAAATCAGAATTCTCGTCGACATTTTTATAATAAAAAAGTCCCTGAATTAAACTTGAGCAACAATTTCCAACCCCGGCAATTGCAATTTTTATTTCACCCATTTGCTATTTTACACACATAAAATAATAACATATTTAAATATTTTTCTATATTAAAATTCATGTTAATAAGCAAACCGATGCAGAGATTGGAAAGATTGAACACGAAGGAATGTTTATGGCCTTATATCCTCAAAATTTTGTCCGAAAAGCCGAGCCATGCATACACTTTAAGAAAAAAAATTAAGAAACAATTCGGATTTATGCCGGGTACAATGACAGCTTATTCAACATTATATTCGCTTTTTCTTAACGGTTTTGTCAGCAAAGAAATTCAGGGAAGGAGAAAAATCTATAAAATAACTCAAAAAGGAAAAAGGGAACTGAAAAAAGCAAGAGAGTTTTATAAAAAAATTTACAACAAATTAAAGTAAGAATTAAAGTAAGTTCATTAAAGAAACGTGTTTGCCTTATTATGTAAATCAGCAAAATGGGATAATCAATTTATCATTAGACATTCATTTTAAAGCCGTCTCCTTTTTTTCGCGGCAATATGTGTAAATGAGCGTGAGGGATTATCTGGCCAGCAACTTCATAATTGTTCATTACCAAATTAAAACCTTCTGCATTTTCTTGTTGCAACAATTTAAACACAGCTTCTTTTGCTGTTTCTAAAAACTCGCCAAACAACGAAGCCGGCATATCTAAAAAAGTTTTGTAATGCTCTTTTGGAATAACTAAGCTATGGCCTTCTGTTTTTGGATTTGCGTCTTTAATTACAAGAAAGTTATTACTTTCAAAAATTTTTTCAGCAGGAATTTCTCCCTTCACGATTTTGCAAAATATGCAATCTTCCATAAAATTTAAAATTAAATTGGGTATTTAAAGTCTTCTAATCAATTCTAAACATAATTATTGGCGGAGCGTCATCTGGCATTCCTTCTTGTTTTTTAATCAATTTTCCTTCGCTATCATAATGACTCACTAAAAGTTTGGACGAGTTTTTTTGGGTTCGTGCTCTCCATAATCCTTGATATTCCATATTCTCGCCGTAATATTTTAAATCACAACCTTTTCTTGAAATTAAGATTTCTGTGGCATTTTTAATTTTGTTTGAGTTTTCATATTCCTCTATTTTAATTGCAATTCCCACAAACGGAATTAAACAATAAGAGAATCTTGAATTTTTTTCTCTATAAACACCGCAGCCGTTTAAAAATAAAGAACTTGCCAATATCCCTGAAATTGCAGAGATTTTTATTTTATCAATCAAACTCATATGATAAAAAATACAGCAGTATTTAAAATCTTATCTATTCTAAATAAGAAAGCAAAAATTCTCTGTTTGCCATAAGATTATGTCTTCCTTGTAGTGAAAAAAGTGCGTGAAATATTCGTGTTTCCATCGCTTTGCTCGCAAATATCTCAGAAAGAAATATAAACTATCTATTCAACATTATTTTTATGACTAAAAAACTGGTTAAAAAATATTATACAGAATACGGAATAAAAGAATGGAGAAGATTAGCTAAAGATCCATACC
>CAYNLR010000051.1:0-1650 GCA_964398135.1 Candidatus Woesearchaeota archaeon | reverse complement strand
TTTGTCTTGGTGGAGCATTATCTCATATTGTAAACAGGAAACAAAGAATAAAAGCAATCGATGAGTTAATTAGAGTTGCAAAGAAAAATGCTTCAATTTTTGTTTCCGTAATCGGAAGATTGGCAGTGTGTATGAATTCAATTAATTATCTGTGGCCCGAGATGCTTAAAGCACCAGATGTTTACAGAAAATTTACCATCAAAGGAGACTATTTTGGAGGATACGGTTTTGCCCCAACCCATTTTTATTCGCCGGAAGAATTGAAAAAAGAATTTGAAAATAAAACAAAAGTTTTAGAAATGGTTGGATTGGAAGGTATTTTTTCAACCCATCAGAGAAGATATAATAGAGTTTATAAACTCAAAAAATATAACAAAATTTTATGGGAAACACATCTTAAAACTTGTACAGAACCGAGCATAGTTGGAATCAGTGAACATTTTATGATAATTTGTAAGAAATAATTTTGTAGTGACCCGCGCGACTCCCTACTCACTACATTCGCTTCGAGTCTTCACACGCCTAACAGCAAATATGCGATTCCACAATCAAAAATTGCTTCACCAAATTTGCTTACACCAAACTTTACATATCTCGAGAACATTAGTTTCAATCAGTTGAGGTTGCTATAATTCTAAGATATCATTATTCATATATTTTAATTTTACATAAGGCCCAACATCCCATCCAATTTCTTTATCAAAGTAATTGCTTTCTATGAGAACTGCTAAATGACTGCAAGATAAATAATTTTTTACCCATCTATTAAGAATGTGGACAATTAAATAGGCACGAGTTGCTACCTCTTCCCGCAAGTAATCTTTTTCCAACTTATTTAAGTCATGAGAAGGCATACGTTCATACAAATCAATAGCTATGTCTTCCCAAAGATTATCCGGGATTTCTTCACCTTTCCTTAAATAATCTCTTGCCTGTTTTATATATCTAGTCATTGGCAATACACCATTCGAGAATCTTTCACATTCTTGAAGAACTTTTAATAAATCTTTTTTTATTGGGTTGTCCATGAATATACTGGACAAATGATGAGTTATTAAATTTTCGCCCACCTGCTAACTTTCTCGGCTTCACCTCGAATTTTTGGCTGCGCTGAAACTCCTCATAACCATAATATTATACAAACGAGTTTACAGAACGTATTGGCGCATTTTTATTCTCATGTTAATTCGCTTGCTTTCTTTACCGCCTGCCTGTTGGATTCTTAGTTTCATGGTTGCTAAATTTAGAGAGAATCAAAATGCTCAGGAGGTATAATGTTTTTTAATGAACTCTGAAAAATTTGCTTCAAAACTTTCGATCGTGGCAAAGGTCTGCTCGCCTCTCCAAGGATAGAAAAAATAACCCTCAACCCTCCCTTCACTTTTCTTAAAGAGGATGTCCCAAAGTTTTTCAATAATCTCCTTTATATTTTCTCCTTTTTCTACTTCTTTCGCCAAAAATTGTTCTGCCACACCAATTTCAGAACCTAAAATTATTCCTTGAGTCTTGTCTCTTATCTTTAAATTTTCCAAAATATCAAGCAAAGTATCTATATACTTTTCATAGTCTTTATAATCCTTGCAGCTTCCACTAAGTCCATTAAAATGATAATCACTATCAAAAACATCTGCCCAGACATAATCATAACCT
>CAYNLR010000050.1:0-4459 GCA_964398135.1 Candidatus Woesearchaeota archaeon | reverse complement strand
GATTATAAAAAAGACAATTCCTGAAGAAGCTGAAATTACTCAGATTATTTTTGATAAGCAAAGAAGCATCGTTATAATCGAGGCTAAAAAACCCGGAGTCGTAATCGGAAAATCCGGTTTATTGTTAAAGGAGATAAAGCAAAAAACTTTCTGGAGTCCGCAAGTTCAAAGGAGTTCAGCAATAAAATCAAAGATAACAGACAATATTCGGGCTGTTCTTTATTTAAATAACAATCAAAGAAAAAGATTTCTTAATTCTGTTGGAAAGAAAATTTACAAAGAATGGAATCCTGAAAAAATTGATGAATGGGTTAGATTGACGGTATTAGGCGGGGGGAGGCAGGTTGGGAGAAGTTGTATGCTATTACAAACACCTCTTTCAAGAGTTTTAATTGATTGCGGCATAGATGTTTCTGCCTCTGGTTCAAAAAGATTTCCTCATTTTGAAGTGCCGGAATTTAATATTGATTCAATTGATGCTGTTGTGATTTCCCACGCTCACCTTGATCATTCAGGCATGGTTCCTTATTTATATAAAATGGGTTATAAAGGGCCGGTTTACATGACTCTTCCGACAAGAGATATTGCTGCATTACTTGCTCTTGATTTCATAGGAGTTGCATATAAGCAAGCAACAGCCCCATTATTTTCTGCAACAGATATAAAAGAAATGGTGAAGCATTCTATCTGCCTTAATTACAATGAAGTTACTGATATTACTCCTGACATAAGGATTACATTTTATAATGCCGGCCATACAATTGGTTCTGCAATGATTCATTTTAACATCGGAAATGGTTTGCATAATTTCGTTTATTCTGGGGATATAAAATTCGGAAAATCAAGGTTATTAGAGCCTGCCAATATTTATTTCCCAAGAGTTGAAACCTTAATGATTGAATCAACTTACGGTGGGAAGGAAAATACAGCCCCTCCGAGAAAAAATGCAGAACAAGAGCTTGTAGAATATATAAATAAAGTGATCAGCAGAGGCGGAAAAGTTTTGATTCCTGAACTTGGATTGGGACGAGCTCAAGAAACAATGCTTGTTTTAGAGGATGCAATGAAAAATAACAAAATACCTGAGGTTCCAATTTATATTGACGGCATGATTTGGGATGTCAATGCAATTCACACTGCTTACCCAGATTTTTTATCTCGTTATGTTAGGTCATTAATTTTCCAAGGAAAAAATCCTTTTGTTTCAGAAATTTTCAAGCAGGTTGGTTCTGCTTTAGAAAGAAAAAAAGTTATTGAAGGCGGCCCTTGTGTCATTTTAGCAACTTCTGGTATGTTGGTTGGCGGAGCTTCTGTCGAATATTTCAGAGAATTAGCAGATAATCCAAAAAACGGAATTTGTTTTGTTTGTTATCAGGGCGTCGGGAGTTTGGGGAGGCAGGTTCAAGAAGGAATAAAAGAAGTGACATTTAATGTAGACGGAAAAGAAGAAAGAACACCTATTAAATTAGAAGTAAAAACTATTGAAGGGTTCTCTGCCCATTCATCACGCAACCAGCTTTTAGCCTTTGTCTCGAATATAAATCCAAAACCGAGAAAAATAATTGTTAATCACGGAGAAGCTTCAAGAGCTCTTGATTTAGCCTCATCATTGCACAAATCTCAAAAAATTGAAACATGTGTGCCAAAGAATTTAGAAACTGTAAGATTAAAATAAATTCGCATTCTCTTTAAGATTATAAACAAATTTAAAAACTCAATGCTTATTAAAAGATAGGAGGTGAATAAAATCAAACACAAATTATCTATTACAATTACGCTGTTAAGCATGTTTCTTATAACCCAATTTATTGGGCTTGCTGTTGTTAGTTCTTACTCCCGAACAAATCTGCCATACGGAATGCAACCACCTCAAGAAATTGAGCCAAGTAAAACTTTAATTTCAATAATTATGTCATTTGCAATTGCAATAACCTTTATCTTAATTTTAATAAAATACAAATGGAAATTTTTTATTCGCGCTTGGTTTTTTGTTGTTGTGTTATTGGCTTTGGCGATTGTGTTTAATGCAATTTTAAAAAATTGTACTAATCACTCAGAGATTATTGCTATTTTGTTTGCTACTCCTCTTGCATTCATAAAAATTTACAGGCCAAACTTTTTAATTCATAATTTGACAGAAATTTTAATTTATCCTGGAATAGCGGCAGTTTTTGTACCAATTTTAAATTGGTGGACGATTATTGTTTTGTTAATCCTAATTTCTATTTACGATGTCTGGGCTGTTTGGCATTCTGGGATTATGCAAAAAATGGCGAAATTCCAAATGAAAGAACTAAAAATTCTTGGCGGTTTTATGGTTCCTTCAATATCAAAAAAAGTAATGGCTCAAATTAAAAAAATGAAAAAATCAAAATCTGAAAAACCAAAGAAAATTAAAATTTCTCTGGCGATTCTCGGCGGGGGTGATATTGTTTTTCCGATTATTGCGGCTGGAGTATTTTTAAGAGAGTTTGGATTAATGCCTGCTCTTTTCGTCACTCTCGGAGCTTTTTCAGGACTAACATACCTATTCATAATCTCAAAAAAGAAATTCTATCCAGCAATGCCTTTTATCACAGCAGGAATCTTTTTAGGAATATTAATTAGTTTAATAATCTAATAAACCCAAGTATTCTCTATCCTGACTTTTCAAGAAATCAATCGGATTTTTTTCATATTTTTTTCCTAACATAGCCAATTGAGGAAGATTTAGATAGTCATTAATTATTTTAATAAGAAAATTGAAATATGAAATCGAACAATCTGGACATCCTCTAACATGTTCCCTTAAATTATCAACAATCTCTTCTCGCGTTTCTCCGTATTTATGCAGTTCATTTAAAATTCTCAAATCTTCTGAATGGCTCGTGACAAAAAAATTATATTCTTCTCTTAGCTCCTCCTTACTCACTTCTCCATATTTTTCTCTTACCATTTCCTCAATTAATTCGCTATTCGGCTCGGTTGAAAGAGATTTAAAAACAGCTATTGGAATGGCTGAGAGTAAAATTTCTAAATTTCTAGGACATTTAATTTCCATTTTACCAAATAACACCTACAGTAACATATTTTATATCTTTAAATCTAATCTTACCATCAACAAAATCGTTATTATCTCCTTTTGTAATAAAATAAACCCCTTCACTATCTTCTCCTTTTTTAATTACCCTATGAACAACCAAATCCATGCCGCGTCTAAAACTGACAATATCTCCTACATTAATTTGTTCTGGACTTTTTGGTTTTATTCTAATTCCGTTTGCTTTTGAATTCAGAACTGGTCGCATGCTTCCTGATGGAGCATAACGTGACAAACTCGGATTACTAAGCTCTATAACTATCTTATCATCGTAAATTTTAATTTGTTTTTCACTAACCCAATCTCCAGGTGAAGGGGTTGAGTCATTACTTAAAAATCCAAAAGGCAATTCAACATTTCTCATATAAAATAAGAAGAGACAACTAATAAAACCAAAAGCAAATATTAAGCAGCCTACTAATAGATTTTCTATTTTCATAAATATCGAAATAAATAATTGTTTTTAAACTTTTCTTTTGTAACTCCCCTAAAAAGACAACAAACCAAAACATTTATAAAGTGTTTTTATTTATCAATAGTAATAAAATTAAGTTTCGTTTAAATTTTATGAAAATGGTAATAAAGCCAGAGTTAATTAAGAAAATTCGGGGATATTTTGATTTAAATATTTATGAAACAAAAGTTTGGTTGGCTTTACTTTCTAAAGGAATTTCTTCAGCAGGTGAGATTTCTCAATTGTCAGGAGTGCCGCGCTCAAGAACTTATGACGTGTTGGAAAGTTTAGAAAAGCGCGGGTTTGCGATTGCGAAATTAGGAAAGCCTGTGAAATATCTTGCGGTTAAGCCGTCAATTGTAATTGAAAAAATGAAAAATAATGCGAAAAAAAATGCAGAGGAAAAAATTAAAACTCTGTCAAAATTAAGAGAAACACAAGAATTTAAAGAACTTCAGCAATTATATAATACTGGAATAGAACCGATTAAAAATCACGAACTTTCAACTTCAATTAGAGGAAGAAGCAATCTTTATTCTCAGATACGCGACTTAATGGAAAATGCGGAGTCATCTATTTATTTTGCGACCTCTTCTTATGAACTTATGACAAAACAAAAAATGTTTTCAGACATTTTCGAAAAATTAAAAAAGAGAGGGGTTGACATTAAAGTAATAATTCCTGATCCGGAGAGTCAGGCAAAAAAACTTTCAAAGAAATTCGGCGTGCCAATTAAATCAAAAAAAATCAACGGGAGATTCGTAATGGCTGATAAAAAAGAATTGATTTTCACAATTAAACCAACATCTGTTCATGAAGATTTTGATTATGGAGTGTGGATAAATTCAAGTTTTTTTACCAGCTCTTTGGCTTATATGTTCGAGTTGGCTTGGAAGAGTAATTAAAATGGCAAAACGAAAACAAGG
>CAYNLR010000049.1:2357-4589 GCA_964398135.1 Candidatus Woesearchaeota archaeon | reverse complement strand
AATCACTTACCGGTGAACAGGCCGGTGTCACCTAGTGGGAAGCGAAGACCTTGTAAACCTTTACTGCAACCTGTTGTTGTGGTTTTATTGTGGGTGCCTAGAGTAGGTAGGAGCGTAGATGTCTAGCTTCGGCGAAGACGGAGCGAAAGTGGAACACTACCCACTCACAATAGAACCACTAATCTTTTTGAGACAGCAACAGGCGGGCAGTTTGGCTGGGGCGGCACCCGGTTGAAAAGATATCAATCGGGCCCAAAGACAAACTCATCCAGGTCGGAAATCTGGAGTAGAGTGTAAGGGCAAAAGTTTGTCTGACTGTATTTCGAAAAGCAAGAAATACAGGGGTGAAAGCCGGGCCTAGCGAACCACCGATGTCTTTTAATGGGACACGGTGATGACAGAAAAGGTACTTCAAGGACAACAGGCTTGTCGCCCCCGATAGTCCACATTGACGGGGCGGTTTGGTACATCGCTGTCGGCTCTTCCTAACCTGGGCGTGCATAAGCGCCCAAGGGTGCTGGAGTTCACATATTAAAAGGAATCGTTAGCTGGGTTAAGAACGTCGTGAGACAGTTTGTATGATATCTACTAGGTGTGCCATTGTCTGAGCGGAAGGATCTCCTAGTACGAGAGGAACGGAGATTCGGAGCCTCTGGTCTACCAGTTGTTACGAGCAGGCTGGGCAGCTACGCTCCATGCTGATAAGTGCTGAAAGCATCTAAGCACGAAGCAGCCCGCAAAACGAGACAATAAAGGCCGCCATAGAAGATGGCGTTGATAGAGTTGGGATGTACGCACGAAGGGTTTTCCCGACGTGTTCAGTCCGCAACTACTAACAGCCTCACTTTCTTCTAATGGGGAATTAAGAATGCTGTTCTTATTTGCATACTAAACTTACTAACTTTATCATAAAACAGAAATATTTTCAATTATTTTCAGCTCGCAATTATCATAATTGTTTTGAATGTAAACTTTTTTCCTAAAAATCCAAAACATTATAGTTATTAATCAGAATTTTCATCAAATATTTTAACAAAATTTTAAAGAATCGGATAAGAAAACATAAATAAAAATTTAACAATAAGTTTTTATATCGCCGAAATCATACTGAAAAACTTGCTAGCCAACGGCATTTATAAGGTGCGATCTCTCCAGCTTTTCTTATTTTAATCTTAATTTTTTTATCTATTTCATTCTTTATTTCATTCAAAACTTCTTCTTTATTTCCAAATCCGTAATAATAAATTCTTGTACCTTTTTTCGAAAGTTTTAATGCTGTATCCAAAAAAGTCTTTTTTAAATTTGGGCGGGGCATCACAATAAAATCAGCTTTATAATTTTTCAATTTCTCAGGAAGTTTGCTCGCATCTCCACTAACAATCTTAACATACTCTTCCACCTTATTTAATTCAATATTTTTCTCAGCGAATTTATTTGCTTTTTTATTTATCTCATTCGAAATAATCTCTGCTTTTTTCCCGGCTTTTTTTAGCATTTTTGCAATCACAATCGGAAAAGGGGCAACTCCTGCAAACATCACCAAAATTTTATTTTTCTTTTTTGTAACCTTCTTAACAATATCTTCAGCGATCAATTTTCTTTCATTACTCAATCTTGAAGAAAAATAAGTTTCTTCCACATTTAGAAAAAACTTACATCCGTTTTCAGAATGGATTGTCTCTCTTTTATCGTCGCCAACGACAAATCTCATTTTTGCTTTTCGCAACCTTCCCTTAATCCTCTCAACCTTCTCTAAAATTGTTTTAATGTTTTTATGCTCTTTCAAAAATCTTTTTCCGATTTTTTCTTTTTCCTTCGCTTTCATATCAAAAGGGAATTTTAATATTGCAATATCACCGATTATATCACACGGAATTTTCATAATTATCTGAATAAAACAAATTTTATAAAGATTTGTTAGTATGTGTAAGTATGAGTTATAAATTTCTCTCGCATACTGCTGATGTAAAATTTCAAGCAACAGGCCAGACATTAGAACAAATGTTCACAGAAGCTGCAAACGCATTGAAAGAAACAATTTGCGGGAAAATTAAAATTTTAAAGCAACAAAAAAAAGAAATAAAAATAAATGGTGAGGATTTAGAAAATTTACTTTACAATTTTCTTGAGGAATTTTTATATTTATTAGATGCTGAAGATTTTTTATTTTCAGAAGTTGAGATATTTTTATAAAGCCACTTGTGATAAAAATCATCTTTAAATCTAGTCATA
>CAYNLR010000049.1:0-2347 GCA_964398135.1 Candidatus Woesearchaeota archaeon | reverse complement strand
ATGATTTCACTCTTAAAGCAACAATCGTCGGCGACAAGGCGTCAAACTATAAATTCACAAATGATGTCAAGGCAATAACATATAACGAAATGTTCATAAAAAAACAAGGAAATAAATTTATTTGTCAGGTTGTTTTAGATGTTTAAATGGTTGTGGTAAATGCTTTAGTTTATAGAGAAGGTAACCAATATATTGCAGAATGCTTAGAAATCTCGTGTATTAGGAGTGGAGAAAATGAAGAACAAGCAAAAAAGGTTTATTAGACGTTCTCTTGAGAATTATAAAAATAGCAACCCAACAATAAATATTTTAAGAGCAAATTTAATAAATAGTGCTTCAGAAAAATGTATTAAAGGGTTAAATAAAATAATTTTAAGCTCTCAAACACTGAATATTAGATACACAGGAAAACCAGAAGAACAAAATAGATAAAGAGGTTTAAAATGGTTGAAATCAAAAAGATTAGCGAAATAGAATGGGAAATTCCGAAGACAGGAGGAATGAAAGTTCCTGGTAAGATTTTTGCGAGTGAAAAACTTATGGAAAAAATCAAGCAAGATAGAACTTTAGAGCAAGTAAAGAATGTTGCGATGCTGCCTGCAATCATCAAGGCGAGTTTTGCAATGCCTGATGCTCATCAGGGATACGGCTTTCCTATTGGTGGTGTTGCGGCTTTTGATTTAGAAGATGGGATTATCAGTCCTGGGGGAGTTGGCTATGATATAAATTGTGGTGTGAGAGTTTTGGCAACAGATATTTCTGTAAAGAATTTTGAAAAAAAACTTAAAATTATTCTTCATGATTTTTTCATGACAATTCCGTCGGGAGTGGGGAGGGGGCATAAGGAGAAAATATCTGAAGAAGTCTTGAATGAAATTTTAGTAAAAGGAGCAGAATGGGCTATCGAGAATAACCACGGAATAAAAGAAGATTTAGAAAGATGCGAAGAGAACGGAAGAATAAAAAATGCGAATCCTGAAAATGTTAGTCAAAGAGCAAAAGCAAGGGGAAAGCCTCAATTAGGAACACTCGGAGCAGGAAATCATTTTATAGAAATTCAGAAAGTAGAATCAATCTTTAATGAAGAGGTAGCAGAAACTTTTGGTTTGAAGAAAGATACAATTACTATTATGATTCATTGCGGTTCAAGAGGTTTAGGCCATCAGGTGGCGAGTGATTATATAAAACTTATGGAACGCCATACAAATATTTCAAAATTACCAGACAGAGAATTAGTGAATGCTCCTATTAACTCCGAAATTGGACAAAAATATTTTTCAGCAATGAATTGCGCGGTTAACTTTGCTTTCTGTAATAGGCAAATAATTATGGATTCTCTAAGAAAAATTTTAGAAAAGCAATTCCCTCAAAATAAAACTCATTTAATATACGATGTCTGTCATAATATTGCAAAGATAGAGGAACATATCGTTGACGGTAAGAAAAAGAAGGTTTGCGTGCATAGAAAAGGAGCAACAAGAGCATTTGGGCCAGGAAGAGAAGAAATACCTATTGTTTATAGGAAAATTGGCCAGCCGGTTATTATTCCTGGAAGTATGGGAACAGCAAGTTATATTTTAGTTGGGACGAAAAAAGCAGAAGAAATCTCTTTTGGCAGTACTGCTCATGGAGCAGGCAGGGTAATGTCAAGAAGCCAAGCGATTCACGCATTCAATTCTAATGAAATAAAAAAACAACTAAAAGAAAAAGGAATTGAAATTGAGGCAAGCTCAAAGAAAGGAATTGTTGAAGAAGCCCCTCAAGTTTACAAAGATATTGATGAAGTTGTAAGAGTAAGTCATGAAGCAGGTATTGGAAATTTAGTTGCAAGACTTGTTCCTTTGGCCGTGATAAAGGGTTAAGTTGGTTTAATTAAAAAAATCAAACGTTGTAACGATTTGTTAAATTTCAATAGCCGTAAAAACTCTTGGATAAGTTGTCCCTTTTTGTTGAACAGATCTCCATCCTCTCCTCCATTGAACTTTAAATGTGTGGCTTCCTGCATCCAATCCTTTTACTAACCACTGGAAAGAAATTGGCATAATTTCACCTGCATCTGTTTTTAAATCAGGGTTTTTATCAACGATGTAATGTTTTGGCTCTCCGTCTACAACAAATCGAAGAGAGACATCCCCGTGGTCACCTGAAGCATAAAAGGAAGCGGAAAACATAAGAAGTACATCACCTCCACTTGTAGTCATATCTATTACCATATCATCTGCATCTGCCCAATCTGTTGGGAGAGAAACATCTGTAGTTCCAACAACTTGTAAAGCTTGACTGCTTGATCCTCCACCCCCTCCAATCCCCTCAATCTCATCAGCACTATGGCCATGGACCTGAGGAT
>CAYNLR010000048.1:0-4612 GCA_964398135.1 Candidatus Woesearchaeota archaeon | reverse complement strand
CAGCCACATTATTCAACAAAGCTTCTTCAGCAATAACCTGTGCTGCGATTGATTTTCCCATACCTGTTGCACCAGCAACAATTGCGTGAGTTGTTAGCATTTCTAATTCATAATAAGCAGGAATATTACTTTCTGCAATATTTCCTATTCTCACAACCCTATCACCGGGTTTAGGCAGACTATCGAAGTCGATTGCAATCCTATATCTTTTTTTCCTTTCTTCATATTTTTTGTAAATAAAAAAATTCAAAAAAACAAAACTAATAAAAGCAACCAAGGCAAATATAAGCCATAAAGGAATTCCTAAAAAAGAATAAAAATAAATTGGCTTTGAAACTTTGAAAGGAGCGGTAGCTTTTGAAAAGTAATTTAAGTAATGGCATTCGACGTTTAAGAAATAGTTTCCTTCAGAAATATTTTTAGGAATTTTTATGTTTTTTAGTAAAATAAGAGAATTTTCTATCTCAGCGCTATCTTCTTCTGAAGAATAAACATTTCCTTCTTTGTCGCTTACATAGGTTTTAAAATTAATTTTGTATCCTTGGCTTCTTAGCAAATTCTTAAAACCTAATTTATATTTTAAATTATCGCCCGGTGCAACAACCTTGTTTAATAATTCAATTTCTACAAGCAAAGTTTTAATTACCGGTTTTCCTTCGACAATTTTTATCATTATCGGAATCTCTTTTTCTATGCTTCCGCTTATTTTCAATGTTCCGTTGTAACTTCCTATTGGTTTGGTTCCGTAGATTGTTAAAATTAAATTTGCAAAAGAATTTTGAGGAATGCTAACAGAGGTTTTATCGAGTTTAACAAAATCTTCTAATTCTGGTGAAAGAGAAAATACGAGATTCATAGTACTCCAAGCAAAGTTGTATATCCCAACAACCTCTTTAACGAAAGTATTTTTTCTAACTTCTTTTTTAATCTCTTTTGCGCTTATCCAATAATCCTCACCTCTTTTTTGAGCCTCGGCTGCAGCTGCTGCTCTCCTGCTCTCTGTATATGGGCCAGTAGTATAAGGTCCTACACCTTCATAACTAATAACCGCTTCACTTAATGTAATATTATGATTTAATGAAGTAGTATTTGCGGTGAAGTTCAAAATAGAATAATAATTATCGTATCCGTCTTTTGTTGCAATAATCGCGTGCTCTCCTGGAGTTATGGTAGGATAGAATGAATAAAATCCAGAAGAATCTGAAGTGTTGCTAACTCCGTCTAAATAAACATTGACACCAGATAAGGCATTGCCAGATTCGTCAAAAACATATCCATAAACATAAGGCATAATTGTTTCATTAGAACCGGGTGTTTGCAAGCTCATTGTGATATTCTTCTCTACAGAATTATTGCTGAAAGTTATTGTAATATTAGCAAAATAAGGGTCATAACCGTCTTTAGTAGCAATTAAGTTATAAGTTCCGGGAGTTACTAAAAAAGAAAAATTATAAAAGCCGTTTGAATCGCTGATTCCGTAAGAACCGGCAACAGAAACACTTACATTTGCAAGAGCAACACCATTAGTATCCTTAATATACCCGTAAACGCTCGCATTTATATTTTCCCCAATCCCCCCGCCTTCAGGACACTCGTCATTAGGGTCTGTAAAAAAATAATACCTCTCTGTAGAGTTTGGGCGAGCAGGCAATAACATCTGGAAATTGACTATTTTTTCATAACTAAATCCTCTCTGGATATCTTCTATATGGGTAACATAAACAAGATTTTTTGAATCATTTAAAATTCCCAAGTCAAAAACATTGTTTTGTCCGTCGTATTTATAGGTATGAGTGGCTGGAATTCCCGAGATATTTCTGCTTCCAACCATCACACTCATATTTTCTAAAAATGTATTAACGGCACACTCCCTCTTGCCACTACAACCTGTATAACTATCAACTTGCTGCGGAGTTGCTGGCTGTAAATTATCAAAATCAATAGTCGGGCTAGTAGAAGCATAAACCTCTGTACCTCCGACGGCATCACTCTGAATACAATCAAAAAAAACATCAACCCTTTCTATGTATCCGTTTTGAATATCCTCGTACATTTGCTCCGTAAACCCGGGAACTCTTAATGCTAATCCGTAAATTCCAAGCCAGTAAGTAGCAGGTATCTTCCTTGTAATACGCACCTCGGTAACATATCCTGCTTTACTCTCAAGATATGCATAATAACCGGTCATTATAAGTTTCGAGGATAAAAAAATTAAAAGAGAAGAAACAACGATCAATGTGAGGGAAAATAGAAAAAGAATCACAATTCTCTCTCTTCTCTCTTTTCTCAACTCTTTTTTAGCCAGAACCAAAACTCCTGCTTCTTTCTTTTTGGTCATTATAATACAATTAACAAAGTAATTAATAAGTTTTTGTGTTGGTTAAATTTTGACGCTCAACAAAATCGAAAACAACCGAAAAGTTTTTAAAGGGAGATATATATAAATATATATGAGAAAAATAAAAATTTCAAACAATAAATTGAGTCTGATAGATGATGAGATAGAATGTATATTCGAAAAAGAGGTAACTAAATTCGGAACAGGAGCTAAGATAGACGCTAGCAAAAAATATTTAGGAAAAAAAGCATACGTTCTTATCAGAAAATCTCGCTCCCAAAAGATATTTAAATAAATCTCAATCAATAATAAAATGCTAAACCTGTTTAAAAAAAAGAAAATTCCGGATGAACTTCCTGAGATTCCTGAACAAGATTTCGTAGAAGAAATAAAAGAAAAACCAGAGGATAAAGAGATAATCAAAAATCATCTTAACTCAAAAGAATTAACTAAAAGTTTTGAGAAAATAAGCGAGAGTAATGAAAAAAAGATTTCTGAAAGAAAAATTTCTGACAAATTGGAAGTAGAAGAAAGTTTCTTTACCGAATTGCAGAACAACATCCTTAAAGAAATTGAAGATTTAAACAAACTTGAAAGATGGTACAACAACAAATTTTTGCCTGCAGATGTTGTAAGCGAGATGAGAAGATACTGGGAAAGCAAAAAAATAAATCCGATAATTAAAATTATGCAAAATGGTTTTAGAGAAAAAATCGAGGAAAAAATAGACTCACTTCAAAGATTAGAAAAAGAATGGCAGGAGATATACTTTAATTTGATTGAAAAAGAAGAGGAAATTAAAGATGAAGAAAGAGAACTAAAAAAGATATTAAAAGAATTTATAGAATTATGCAAAAGAAAAAAAATAAAAAAATAAAAAAGCGTTCGCTGAAGTTTATTTTAATTGTCTTAATTGTACTTCTTGTTGTTCTCAGTTTCTTTCTGTTTCTCCAGTTTTCAGAAAAAACTCCTTGGGAAAACTTTTCAAAAAAACCAAAATTGATTGTAATTGAAGATGAATGCTCATTAATATTCAACCGCATCATTCATGAAATTAAAAATAGCGGGGAATGCAGAATAGCTTGCATAAACGAGTGCAGAATAAGAGGAGAAGAAATTTATAATTCTGAATTTATAGAAAGCAACGATTCATGCAATACCTGCAATTGCTATTGTAAATAATTTTCTACAAAACAAACCAACATAAACATTTAATAACAACTTTTTTATTTTTATAGTATGATATTTAATAAAAACAAAACAGAAACTCTTGAAGAAATTGAAGAGGAATACAAAGAAGAAATAGAAAGATTGGACAAGCAGTTTCTTGAAAATCTAAAAAATCCTCAAAAAGAACAATCAGTAAAAGAAATAGAAGAAGAGTATATTAAAAATCTCGAGGCAGCTAAACAAAAATATCAACAAAAACTTGAATTATATTTAAAGAGATACATAAAAGAGCAAAAAAATTATAAAAACAAAAAGCGAAAAAGCGAAAAAAAAGAAAAACAAGAAAAATTTGAAGTAAAGCCATTAGATTTAGAACTAACAAAACGCGAAAAATTTGCTGTTAAATGGGACTTATTCTGCTTTAAAACAAAAATAAGAATAAAAAATTTTTTTAGAAGAAAAACCGCGGATGCGTTAAAAATATTCTATTTAAAAATTAAAATCAAAACTAAAAATTTTTTTACATTAAAGAAAAATATTATTGAGGGAAAAATTAAAAAAATAAAATTAAAGTTAGCGACGATTGTGATTGGCTTAAAAAATAAGATATTAGAAATTGTAAAAAAGACATATCTAAAAATTAAAACAATTTTGAGTGTTTTGTTAAAAAAAGTAATGAGTCTAAAATCTAAAGAAGAGACGATTGAAAAATCTAATCAAGACAATTCATAATACAAATAAACATTATTCACGTCGTCTTTTTCATACTCTCTCAACCTTACAGGAATCTTTAATTCATAATCATAAGTGCCGTAAGCTCCTTCTTTTTCTTTGTTAATATTTGACACAAAAACCAAGTCTTCTTTATCATCAATGCTAAACTCTCCGTCCGTGTCGTCAGACATATCCCACAAAATCCCTGTAACAAAATTGGAATTGTTTGTTGAATTTATCACAGGAACATTCTCTATTAATCTTTGATGGATTGTAAAATTTCGGTAACTTCTGTTTTCAAATAAAATAGACACCGAATCTTTAAAAGAGCTCATGTTTAAGAGATTATCAATATCAGAAAAATCGTTGCTTGCGCTTCCATTAGTAATG
>CAYNLR010000047.1:0-4670 GCA_964398135.1 Candidatus Woesearchaeota archaeon | reverse complement strand
TTTTTATTCCGAAAGAATCGTCTAAAACTTTGGCCAATGGTGCAAGACAATTAGTTGTGCAACTTCCCATAGATATTATTTTGTGTTCTTTTTTCAATTTATTTAGATTAACTCCTAAAACAATTGTGACATCAGGATTTTTTGAAGGAGCTGAAATCAAAACTTTTTTTGCACCAGCACTTAAATGTTTTGCAGCATCTTCTCTGTCTGTGAAAAGGCCTGTTGATTCGACAACAACATCAACACCAAGTTTTTTCCAAGGGAGATTCTCAGGATTTGGTTCTGCAAAAACCTTTATTTTCTTCTTCTCAATCTTTATAAAATCACTGCCGGTAGAAACTTTTTTATCATAATTTCCATAAACAGAATCATATTTTAAGAGATAACTTAAAGTTTTGATATCAGTCAAATCATTTACAGCAACAAAATTGACACCTTTCTCTAAGCCAATTTTTAAAACAGCCCGTCCAATTCTCCCTAAGCCGTTAATTGCAACTCTCATCTCTTTTTTATTTTAAAATCCATCTGCTTAATAAAGTTTTCTAATTCCATATCACAAAACTTAGAAATTTTGTAATTGGAAGATATTGCTCCTGCCGGGATTTGAACCCGGGTCGCTGCCGCGAAAGGGCAGTATCCTTGGCCTCTAGACTACAGGAGCATAGACTTTATTACAGAAATTTGTTTTTAAAACTTCCTATATTGCTATTACTCCCTAAAAATAAATCAAAAATCTTAAAAATATAGCTTCTCTACAATTTTATGGCAAAATCAAATTCTAAACATTTTAAAATAAATGATTTAATATTTAAAGAGCTTATTAAACGCGGATATTCTTTAGAAGGCAATACTCGGGTTTGGAATATCGCTGATTCTAAGTTATGGTATCTCACACCAGAACAGGCTCAAGCATTTCTCGATTTAGAGAGATCTGAAGATTATAATAGGGAAATTATTCAAAAAGAGATAGATTTAATCAACAAAAATATGGATAAAATATTAAAAGAAGTTGGTGATGGGCCGTTGAATATAATTGATCTTGGATGCGGTGATGGAAAAAAAGCAGTAATTTTTATTGAACATTTAAAGAAAAAAACCAAAATAAGATATTGTCCAATTGATATTAGCAGTTATATGGTTGAGAAAGCAATAAACAGAATTTCAAAAATGGATGTTGATGAGATTGTTAAGTTTCAATGGAATATCTCGGATTTTGAGAATATAGAAAATATCGCAAATTTATTAAGACGCAAAGATTTTAAGAAAAATTTCTTTTTGTTATTAGGAAATACTCTTGGCAATTTTGAGATAAACGAGCTAATGTATGAAATAAGGAGTGCTATGGATTGGGATGATGTTCTTTTGATCGGAAACGGCTTGTCAACAAAAAATACAGAAGCCCTATTAAAATCCTACACAAACAAAGAAGTAAACAATTTTTTAATAAAGATTCCTCTGCAGTTAGGATTAGAAGAAAGGGATGTGAAATTCGGAACAAGATTCCAAAATTCAAGAGTAGAGCTTTATTATACTCTAAATAGAGATAAAGAAGTAAAATTTCAGAATAAAAAAGTTAATTTCAATAAAGGAGACCAGATTATTGTTGCAGTTTCTTATCATTACAAAGAAAAAGATTTTGTGAACTTTATGAAAATGTATTTCAAGAATGTAAAGATTTATCCTTATAAAGACGGCTCTTATGTTCTCGCGCTTTGCAAATTATTGTAATTTTTCAAAAATTTCACGAATTTGCAACACTTAATTATTTTTCTATTATTAAGATTAATCAAAATTAATTTTCGGGACAGCGCGCTCTTCAGCAGGAATTTTCAAGTAATCTTTTTTCTTGAACCCGTAGAGATTAGCAAACCATTTTCCCGGAATTGTGGTTAATAAAGTATTGTAAGACATAATGCCATCATTAAAATACTGACGAGCATAAGCAACTTTATCCTCGATAGCGGCCAATTCTTGTTGTAATTGTAAGAAGTTTTCATTGGATTTTAAATTCGGATAATTTTCTGCAATTGCAAAAATAGACTTTAATGCTGATTGAAGCTTGTTTCCCGCCTTAATTTTTGAATCAATATCCTTAGCATTAATCAACTCTTTTCTCGCTTTTGTCACTTCTGAGATTATTTTCCTTTCGTGTTTCATATAACCTTTCACAGCAGCCAACAAATTAGGCACTAAATCAGCTCGTTTTTTTAACTGAACATCAATTTGTGCTAAAGAATTTTCAATTTGATTCTCGAGGCGAACAAACTTGTTATAGTAAATAAAGAAAAATAATGCTATTAAAATAATAATCCCTAAGATAATCCACAATATCATAAAGTTTAGATGTTAATTGGATTTATAAATTTTAGCAACATTTAAAAGCTCTAAACAATTGATTAATTTATGGTAAACTTAAAGATAGATAAAGAGAAATGCATTGGTTGCGGGCTATGTGCTTCTGTTTGTCCAAAAACTTTTGAGATAGAAAACGGAAAAGCACAAGTAAAATCACAACCAGAAGAAATAACATGTGAGAAAGAAGCACTAGAAAATTGCCCTGTTAATGCAATTTCTCTTTCTTAAGAGGCGCGAAACATTTATAAAGATATATGAAATATTTTTCATATGTTGAGAAAGCCGTATCACATCTTTTTTCAACATCTTGCAAGTCCTATTAAAATCGAAATAATCACAGCCCTTAAAGAAAAACAAATGTCAGTTTCAGAATTAGCTAAAAAAATAGGGGTGGAACAATCAAAACTAAGTCACGCTCTTGCTTCATTAAGATATTGCACAATTGTTCAAGTAAAACAAAAAGGTAAGAAAAGAATTTATTCATTGAATAAAAAAACAATTTTACCAATTTTAAAAATACTCGATAAGCATCGAAGGGAGTTCTGTAAAAAAAATGGAAGTTTATCTTGATAACGCAGCGACGACAAAAATAGATGAGAAGGTCTTGAAAGCAATGGAACCATATCTTACTGAGAAATACGGAAATGCGAGCTCACTCCATACGATTGGTTTAGAGGCAAAAAGAGCTTTAGAACAAAGCAGAGATACTGTAGCCAAGTCTATCAAAGCAAAGCCAGATGAGATTATTTTTACATCAGGCGGCACAGAATCAAACAATCTCGCATTAAAAGGAGTAATTTTCTCAAACCCCGGCAAAAAACATATTATCACAACAAGCATAGAACACTCGTCTATTCTTGAAACTTGTAAATGGCTTGAAAAGCAGGGAATTAAAATTACTTACCTTCCTGTTGACTCTGAAGGGTTTGTAAATTTGGAAAAACTTAACAATTCAATAACAAAACAAACTGCTCTCGTCTCTATAATTCACGCTAACAACGAAATCGGAACAATTCAGAACATAAAGGAAATCGGAAAAATCTGCAAAGAAAAAAATGTTTTATTTCACATAGACGCATGTCAGTCGTTTACAAAAGTTCCGATTGATGTAAAAAAACAAAACATTGATTTGATAAGTTTAAATTCTCATAAAATCCACGGCCCGAAAGGAGTTGGAGCATTGTACATAAGAAGGGGAATAAGAATCACTCCTTTACTTCATGGCGGGGGGCATGAAAAAGGTGTGCGGAGTGGAACAGAGAATATTGCAGGAATTGTAGGATTTGCAGAAGCAATCAAACTCGCAAAACCAAAATATAATAATTATATGAGAAAACTAAGAGATAAACTGATTGAAGAGATATTGAAAATTCCAAAAACAAATTTAAATGGTCCTACAGGCAAAAATCGTTTGTGCAATAACATTAACATCTGTTTTAATAATATTGATGGAGAGGCAATCGGAGGATACCTAAATGCTTACAACATCTACTCATCGACGGGTTCTGCTTGCTCTTCTCACAGATTAGAACCAAGTCATGTCTTAAGAGCAATCGGGCTTTCAACCAAACAAGCAAACAGTTCAATAAGATTAAGTTTGAGCAGATTTAATACGAAAAAGGAGATTGATTATGTTATAGAAATTCTCAAAAAAGTGATTAAGAAATTAAGAAAAATGAGTCCTGAAAAATGAAGAGCAAAATAAATAAAAAAATGAGTTTGGCAGAGCTAATTGAAAAAAATCCAAAAGCAGCGGAGATTTTATTGGATAAAGGAATTCATTGTATTGGCTGTCCATTCGCCAAAATAGAAACCTTAGAAGAAGGAGCAATTGCTCATGGAATTGATGTAGATGAACTAATTAAAGAATTAAATGAAAAATTAAATGAAAAATAAATTTGAGCAATACAACAGAGAGGTAATAAGAAGATTTCTTAATCCTAAATATTCGAGAGAAATGAAAGATTATGACGCTGTTGGAATTGCAAAGAATAAAGTCTGCGGCGACACAATGAAAATTTTTTTAAAAATCAAAGACAAAAAAATTCAAGATATTTCTTTCCAAACTCTTGGTTGTGCTGCCGCGATTGCTTCATCTGACGCTCTCTGCGAATTAGTGAAAAACAAAACATTAAGTTATGCAAAAAAAATTGATAAAAACAAAATTATCAGAAAATTAAAGGGGTTACCTCCAATAAAAGTGCATTGTTCTGTTCTTGGAGTTGAGGCTATTAGGAAAGCAATTGAAAACTGGGAAAACAAAAATTACCGCAACGAATAAATACTTAATATTCTACCTAAATGTATGGCAGATA
>CAYNLR010000046.1:0-4676 GCA_964398135.1 Candidatus Woesearchaeota archaeon | reverse complement strand
CAAAAAAGGAATTTGATTATTAACCGAGTGTTCTTGATCTAAGTTTTCAATTGAGTCAAAATTATTTTCCATGATTTTTATCTCCCCCAACGGAGTTTCAATTTTGTCTTTAGAAAAAACTTTGACTCCTCTGAAACCGATATAATGGCTTGGCCCTATAACAATCGCTTTTTTCTTATCAGAATTTTTTAAAAAACAAAATCCTGCCCCAGCAACCGCCCCTGAAAAGACATAACCAGCATGAGGAACAATTAGTCCATGAATTTCTTTTTTAACCCCCTTTTTTCTAAGAAACTCGTCAAGCATTTCATTTAATTCTTCCTTATCCTGAGGATACCATTCCATAGAATATCTAAAAATTCATGACTTATTAATTTTTTCAAATCAGGCATTTTTTGTAACTACTTTATAATTAAAAAATCGAAAGATTTAAAAAGTGCAAAAAAATATAAAAGGATATGGGAAAGAATATAGTAGCACAGGTACAGAAGGATGATATTACAGCAACAATTATAAAAGTTAGGAGACCTTTATCTGGCATATTAAATAACTTCTTCGGAACAAAATTAGATACTATTAAATATTTTCTTTATGTGAAAACTCCTATATACAAGAGTAAAAGATACGTTGGCGGGGAATATGATTCGACCACTACTTTAACTACTTGCACTCCTTTTATCACTTATGTAGAAGAAGAACAAAAATTAATCGATGAGCCTGTTCTTGAGATAGACGGAAGAACAGTAACAGCGTCTTTAAAATTTGAGAAGTCTCTTCAAATAAGTCGGTGTGGCTTATTAGAGAGAACAATTGAAGAATACCCAAAAGAATATGTTGACAGAAAAGTTAGCGTATTCGTTCCTCAATACCAGCAACCAAATGTAATACATGAAATTGCTGGCAGGACGCAAATGAAGCCTAAAGAAAATTTAAATCATTATTAAATTAGAAGAAAAGCGATAATCATTTCAAAAGATTTTTAAATCCTCGTGCATTAAAAATAAAATGAAAAATAATGCAAAAGAGGTTATCTTAAATTTGGATTTGCCCGGGTTTAACAAAGAAGATATAGAAGTTAAAATAAATAAAAATTGTGTTAAAGTAAAAGCGCAGAAGAAAAGTCATAAAAGAATTCAAAAAAAGGATTTCTTTCACGAGGAGAAAATCAGCAAAAGTTTTTCTTATATAACAACTGTTCCTGAAATTAAGCCAAAAAAAGCGAAGACAAAATTTAGTAAAGGAAAATTACAGATAATTTTACCTAAAAAATAATTTTCTGCAGAATTTTAGGATGGGTAGGATAAGTAATCCAAAACAAGTTGTTCTTGTAACCTCAAGATATAAAGATAAAGATGACGTACTTGCAATGACATGGTGGACAAAAACTTCATTCCAGCCAAATCTTTATCTCATTTCAGTCGGTAAAACGAGATTTTCCCACGAGTTAATTGAAAAAAGCAAATGCTTTGCAATAAATTTTATGCCTTACGAATTAAAAGAAAAAATTCTCTTCTGCGGAAAAAATTCAGGAAGAGATTTGGACAAATTTAAAGAAACTGGCCTAACAAAAGTAGAGGGTGAAAAAATAAATTGTCCTTTAATCAAAGAATCTTTGGCGTATCTTGAATGCAGGGTTGTTAAGAAAATTGATTCAGGAGACCACACAATTTTTGTTGGCGAGGTTGTTAATGCAAAATTTAAGGAAAAAGGAAAAAGACCTTTCCAGCTTGATAAAGATGAATTCACCACAACACTTAATTAAAAACATGGCAGTTATTTTTAATATTAAAGCTTCAATTTCTGAAATCTCTCGGCTTTTCATGCTTTTAAAAGCACGATGAAAATAAAATTTCTCGGAACAAAAGGCGAAATTGAAGAACAAACTTCAAAGCATAAATATCATTCTTCTCTCCTCTTAATCTCAAAAAATTTTAAACTCTTAATTGACCACGGACTAAAAAGTTTGGCTCTTAAAAAAATTAAACCAGACGCGATTTTAATAACTCATGCTCATCCAGACCATTTTATATGGCTAAAAAAAGATGAAGAATATGAGAAAAAAATTTATGTCACGAAAGAAACCTTAGAAAAATCGAGATTTAAAAAAAATTTTGAACTTATGAAAAGAAACAAATGGTTCTCTCTCGGTCCTTTTAAAATTCTTGCTTATCCCGTCGTCCACTCAATAAATTTTCCGGCAGTCGGATTTAAAATAAAAAATAAAAAAGCGATTATTTACAATCCAGATGTTGTTATGATAAAAAAGAAATCTGTATTAAAAAATGCAGACTTATATATCGGAGACGGTTCAAGCATCAAAACGAATCTTGTAAGAAAAAAAGGAAATCAATTTTTTGGGCATGCGCGCGTCACTACCCAAATAAGTTGGTGTCAAAAATATAAAATTAAAAACATAATTTTTACTCACTTAGGAAAAGAGGCTTTAAGGTTTGGAGATAAAAAATTAGAAAAATGGCTGAACGAGAAAAATCCTGAAATGAACATAAAAATAGCTCGCGACGGAATGGAGTTAAAAATTCCAAATAGTTAAATTTATATCTTCCTTGCTATTTTTTCATTTATGAAAAATCTTCATGAATGCACACTTTACAAAAAAATTGGTAAAAAAGTACAATGTATTGCGTGTTCTCATCGGTGCATAATCGACGAAGGAAAAACAGGGATTTGCGGAGTGAGAAAAAACATAAACGGCAAACTTTACCTGCTTGTTTACGGAAGGGTTATAGCAAAGCATGTAGATCCAATTGAAAAAAAACCGCTCTACCATTTCTTGCCCCGAACATCTGCTTTCTCAATCGGAACTTTTGGTTGCAATTTTCGTTGCTCATTTTGTCAGAACTACGATATTTCCCAATTCAAAGACCTTTACGGAGAGGTTGACGATGAACAATTTTTTGGTGAGAAAATAACACCAAAACAAATAGTCAATGAAGCGATAAATTTAAACTGCAAGAGCATTGCTTATACATATAATGAACCGACAATTTTTATAGAGTTTGCTCATGATACTGCAAAATTGGCAAAACAAAAATCATTAAAAAACATTTTAGTAACCAATGGCTACATGACAAAAGAAACCTTAGATTACATTCTGCCTTACATCGACGCGATGAATATTGACTTAAAATCATTTAATGAAAAATTCTATGAAAAAATATGCAAGGCAAAATTAAAACCTGTCTTGGAAACAATAAAAATTGCTAAGCAAAAAAACATTCATATTGAAATTACAACATTAATTGTTCCCGGAGAGAATGACTCAGAAAAAGAATTAACACAAATCGCAAAATTTATTTCAAAGATAGATAAAAAAATTCCTTGGCACATTTCACGATTCTTTCCTATGTATAAAATGCAATACAAATCGCCGACGCCTTATGAAAAATTAAAACAAGCTTATGAAATCGGAAAAAAATATCTTGATTATGTTTATATGGGAAATGTGTAGGATTTCGAAAAAGCGAATTTGAAATTTAAAGTTTTCATAATAAATCTTATCCGAAGCGAGTCCAAACAATTAAAAACAAAAAATTCCTCTAAATTGAAATAAAACATCACAAATCTGATTGCTAAAATTTGAAATGGTACTAACCTTAACACAACTTGCTCGCTATACTCTTGAAGCTTATTTTCAAAATCAGAAATTTGAACCTGATGAAGAAACAAAGAAGAAATATTCAGACAAAAAAGCGTGTTTCGTTACTCTGACAAAAAACGACCAACTTCGCGGATGTGTTGGCTCACTAATAGCAACTCAAGAATTGTGGAAGGATGTTCAAGAAAATGCAATTAACGCTGCCTTCCGTGACTCTCGTTTTCCGCCGTTAACAAAAGAAGAACTAAATAAAATTAAGATAGAAATTTCGGTTTTGACCGCTCCCAAAAAATTGGAGTATGAGAATGAAAAAGATTTGTTGGAAAAAATAAATAAGGACATGGGGATTATTTTGAAAAAAGGTTTTTACTCCGCTACATTCCTACCGCAGGTTTGGGAACAATTACCGGACAAAATTCAATTTTTAGAACATCTTTCATTAAAAGCAGGACTTGACAAAGATGCATGGAAAACTGCTGATATTTTTTATTATAAGGTAGAGATTGAAAAAGAATGATTATTATAAAACCAATTCAACAAAAACATACTCTTCTATAGTATAATCTTTTTTGATTTTGCCTTTGACCTTCTTTAAAATAATTAACGGACCGATTCTGAAAGGGCAAATTAAAATTCCGTTTTCGTTTAAATGCTCGCGCGCGAAATCCTCGATAATTTTTTCCTGTTCTTCTGAAATTCCTGCAGTAAAGATTATTTTATCAAATTTTTGTTTTAAATTTCTGAAATCTTCTTTTCTTATCTCAACATTTTTAATGCCGGTTTTCTCGATATTTTTCCTTGCTTCTTCATCCAACTCGTCAACAATCTCTAAGCTCAATACCTTGCCTCCTGTTTTTAAATTGTGGCGTGAATTTTTTTTATGGTCATCTTGAATCAACCACGCCATTAAAGCAGCATTCCACCCACTCCCAGCCCCAACCTCCAAGACGCTGTCACCTTTTTTTAACTCGAGCAAAGATAACATTCTTGCAACAGTGCTTGGTTAAGAGATTGTCTGGCCATATCCAATCGGCATAGCAGTATCTTCATAAGAAAAATT
>CAYNLR010000045.1:0-4709 GCA_964398135.1 Candidatus Woesearchaeota archaeon | reverse complement strand
TAACACATTCTTATCTAATCCAGATTCATTCCAGCAATGAACACATCTTAAATTACAGCTCCTGTTTACCTCTATTTCCAGTTCTATTGGAGATAAAGCATACCATCCAAAAGAATCAAAAAATTCTCCATCAAATATTCTTACAGCCCTTTTTCTCAATTTTCCATTTTCATCATCGTTTATCCAGTACCATTCATCTGATGTAAAAACTCCGTATCCCTCGTTGAATTTTACTAATTCAAAATCTTTATTTGCGAGAACATTTTCGTCAATATTTTTTCTTATTATATTTCTATTACACGGAAATATCGGACTATATAGTTTTAACATTTTTTCATCTCTTTCCTAAATTGTTCTTCTGCTTGTTTTATTTTTTCTCCGAAAACTTCCACAAAAGCATTTTCTGGTTTGTTTTTGTTTAATGACTCTAGAAATTCTAAAATTTTTCTTTTCCCGTAATTTTTATGAAGATATGAGAAAAAATTGCTGCAGTAAGCATAAGGACTATTCCAATTATACCAATCTTTGTAAGTTTCTAGTTTTTCTAAATCTACAAAATTTTTTGGCTTTATTTTATCTCCAAATGCTATAAATTGACATAATCCCTCTTCTATCCAAACAGGGATTTTTTTCTTCACAATTTTTTTGATAAAAATGTGGCACATTTCATGAAGCATTACTTTCGAGAATTCATTTTTTTTGTGCCCTCTCGAAGGGAAGAGTTCTTTATCTACAATAACAACTGTATTTTTATAATAAAAACCGACAGCATACCATGGAATTTTTTTATTTCTAAAAATTTTTTCAGGATCTTCGATAATTTTTAATTTTATATCTTTCGGTTTTATACCAAAAAAACTACTAGCTTTCCTGTAAGATTTTTTAAAATCTAAAGTATATTTTTTCATTTCTGTGACCAAAAACTCAAAATAGTTAATTAATTACATCCATACGTAGCACAATGACAAACAGACCGCCCGTATGAATATCTGTCTGTCAAATAATCTGCATCTTTATTTTCTCCCGAGGTTTTGAAAGCATATGCTTTGATCTCTCTTATTTCTCTTCACTTATTGTCCTTTCAGTCGTCTCAAAGCAGCCCGAACATTTTTGTTAAGTTGTTTTATGGAATCATCTAATTGCGATTTATCTTTTGTTCCTGTACAAACAAGTTTGCCGTTGCTGAATAAAAGGAATGTTGCTGGAGGCTCGTCTAATTTATAAACAAGACCAGGGAATTGCTCAGGTTCATATTCTGTATTTTCTAATTCTAACGAAAGCAAATTAAGATTTAGTTTCAGGTTAATTGAACCAGATGCTACAATATTTTGAACATTTATTTTAGGTTTTATTGTAACATTCACTCCGATTTTCTTTAGTTGTTTAATAACCTGCTGGATTACTTCTCTAACTTGGCCGATCGATTTTGTTCCTGTGCAAACTAAATTTCCTGAATTAAAAACTAAAACAGCTGATTTAGGTTTCTTAATTCTCAAAACCAATCCTGGGAAAGTGTCTGGATTATATTCTGTATTCGGTTGAACTCGCGCAAGTTTTGTTAATGATACCTCTTTTTCAAGGGAAGTTGTGGCAACAATGTTTTGAACTTTTAATGCCTCTTTTTTAGATTTTTTAGCCATTAGAGTTTATAAAAAAAATTTGTTTAAAAAACTTTCTATTTTAATTTTTATCGTCGATTAACTCTCTTTCGCTGCTTCTTTTTTAATCTCATCCAATGTTGCGATGTCGTCTTTATCTCTATCAGGCCTAAGCATTTTTATTCGTGGAAATCGCAAAGCGTATCCAGAAGAATAAGTCGGAGATTTTTGGATATTTTGATATTGAACGCTCACAACAATTTCCGGCTTGACTTTTACTTTTCTCCCTTTTTCTTCTATTATTAATTTTTTTAATTTATCTGTCATCTCTTTGAAAGACAATCCTTCTTCTGGTTTTTCTTTCAAAACCGTCGAGAATTTGCCGACTTCTTTTAATTCTCCGTTGTCCATGCATGACACATCAAAACTTGTAAGCCACCCCGCCCGCTTCCCTGTTCCCCATTCCGCTCCTGTAATCACCAAATCAAAATCTTTATCTTTTGGTTTTAATTTTACAGCATACCCGATTCTTGCACCCGGTTTATACGGAGCATTTAAATTTTTCGCCATTAATCCTTCGTGTCCTGCTTCAAGTGCTTTGTTGAAAAATTTTTCCACTACCTTCTCGTCATCAGTAATAATCTGGTCTGCCAGCTTTATTTTAAATTTTTCTTGCTTGACAATTTTTTCAATTATTTTTCTACGCTTTTTGAACGGTTCTGAGATTAAACTTTTTCCGTTGTAAAAAAGAATGTCAAAAACATTTAACTCAACAGGCAATTCTTTAACCAGTTTATTAATATCGTATTTTCTTTTTATTCGTTGAGAGATTTTTTGGAATGGTTGATAAATCTTTGTTTTTGGATCGTATCCGACTGCTTCTGCATCAATAATAAAACTTTTTGCTTTCACGTTTGTTTTTACAAACTCGACAATATCAGGAAATTGTTTAGTTACGTCTTCAAGCCTGCGAGTGAAAATTTTAATCTCTCCGTTCCTATCTTTATTGATCATAACTCTAAAACCATCATACTTAAATTCAAAAGCTGCCGGTTTATGAACAATGCGGAATGCGTCTTCGATATCTTTAGCTTTTGGAAATAACATAACTTTAATCGGCCTTCCGGGTGACAAAGAAATTTCATCTAATTTTTTTGAGCAAACTTTCTTAAACACCTCGGCAAAATCAACCGTCTTATCAAAAGCATCTTGAACAATCTCAATTTTTTCTTTTTTTTCAGCAATACTCTTTGGTTTAAAATAGTATTCAACAATAGCATCTCTTAAAATACCGTCGCCAACACCGATTTTTAAATCACCAAGTATTGTTCTGACAATATATTTTGATTCTTTAGGCGAAGCAGAATATAAAAGTTCAATAATCAGGCTGAGCTTTTTTTCAATAGCCCCCTTTCCTTCTAATTGCGGCAATTTCCGGAGATTGAGTAAAACTTTTTCAACATCAAGTTTTTTAGAGAACAGGGATTTTTGTTTTTTGTCTTTCATAACTTTCTCAGCCACAAGTCCTAACTCTCCTAATTTTTTAAACTCTTCAACAATTTTTGATTCTTTCAACCCGCTTGCTTTAGCAAGTGCCTTAATCATAAGTTGAGAAGAAACACCAAGCTCTCGTTTGTCGTAATTCGCAAAAACCCTCCCCTGCAAAAGATAAATTACTTCAGGATTTTTTTTAATTTTTCCTAAAAATTCAGCAAGAATCCTTGTTTTTTCTAAACCCTTAGTTGTGTTTTCAAGTTTTTCATAAACATCGCAAATTTCCGAATATTTCATAATATATGATATGAGCTAAACTTTTTATATTTTTAGTTACCCGGCTTGATGGTTATAGAAATTTATTACAACTTGAGAGCTAAAAATGAAAGCGAGAAATGGTAAATCAAGCAACGTTTAAAACCAATTTCGCTGGACTTTATTCAGACGAGTAAATTCAAACTAAAATTTAACCCGGCTTGCAAAAAATATTTATAAATGATTTGTTAAATTCAAATATGATAGAAATTTCATCAGAGCTGGAAGATATTTTCAAATTCATAGAGAAAAATAATTATTCGTATGTAACTTTGGATATTGAGACTTTGGATACTAAAGAGCTAAAAGACGGCCCAATTGTATCGTTTTCTTTATCTTTCGTCAGCCCGTCTAAACTTGACAAAATAATAAATAACTTTCCTACTTTTTGTTTTGGAATAACTGATACAAGAGAAGAACACTTATTATTGTCTTATCTAAAAGAAATTTTTTCCAAATTTAATAAAAACACTACAATAATAGGCCATAATATTTCTCCTGAATTGAAATGTAAAAAAATAGAAGGTTGGTCTAATTGCAGTGGTTATGATATTCCCAAAATACTCAGAAGAAGCAGCTTACTTAATCTCGACATGGATATAATGAAGGAATTTAACTTTTATGACACATTGCAAGTAGCCTATGACATCTTAGACCATAACTCTCACAAAATAAAATACAAAGACAAGAAGACAGGAGCATTAAAAATAAAGAAAATACTTAGCAGCGAAGAATTAGAAAAAATCCTCAATATAAAAAGACCAAGAAATATACCGAAATTAGGGCCAAGGGTAAGAGAATTTTTTGGAGACAAGAAGTATAAAGAAATTTTATTGTATAATAGTTCAGACACAATTATCGAATCAATTTTTTACAGAATCTTTGAATCAAAATACAGCGGATATCCAATTTCATTCGAGAATCAGCCAGAAATAGATATCGAAAAAACAGAAATATGGAAGAGATTAATAAATTTTAGCCAGCTTAATTTAGAAGAGAAAATTACCAGAGCCTCAAGAAAGTAATTTAAACAATTTTTTTGTTAGATTAAAATGATAAAAAGAATTGAAAAGCCTTCAACAAAAAAACAACTGCTCGACATACTTGACCCGCTCGTTAAAGAATGGTTTTTTTCAAGGTTTAAAGAATTCAGTCTCCCCCAACTTTTCGGCGTTCTCCCGATCCACCAACGAAAAAACATTCTGATTTCTGCGCCTACCGGGGGAACAAAAACATTAACCGCTTTTCTCTCAATACTTAATTATCTCGTTAGTTTAGCAAAAAAGAATGAGTTAGAGGACA
>CAYNLR010000044.1:0-4787 GCA_964398135.1 Candidatus Woesearchaeota archaeon | reverse complement strand
GCTTATGATTTAGGAACAAGAGGTCCTTATCTTGAAAGAGCAATTTGCATTCCTTGATAATTGTTTTTATTTGGTTAATTAATTTTTATTTCAGAATCTTTATAAACCAATTTTTATTTCATAAACCATGGCATTGTGTGACATATTGCATAATCTTCCAGAAGTGAGGCCGCCGATAGAAAAAAGAGTTAGTTTTAATGTCAAACTTAAATGGACTCTTATTATTCTTATCAGTTTTTTTGTTTTGGCTAATATTCCTCTTTATGGGCTTGCTGGCAGTTCGTTGAGTAGGTTTGAGTATTTAGCTATTCTCCTCGGAACTTCTTTTGGTTCGATTATTTCTCTCGGAATAGGGCCGATTGTTATGTCTTCAATTATCTTGCAGCTGCTCATCGGAGCCCAGATTCTTAACATTGATGTGAAGACTGAGGAAGGAAAAAGATATTATAGTGCATTACAAAAAATGTTAGCTTTTGCTTTTGTTGTTTTTGTGGCAATGGTTTATGTTCTTATGAAAGGGCTACAAGCAAAGCCCGGGCTTGAAGGGCTTGTTATTTTTCAGTTATGTTTAGGTGGATTTTTAATTATTTTTATGGATGAAGTAGTGCAAAAATGGGGTTTTGGTTCAGGTGTTAGTTTATTTATTGCTGCTGGAATTGGGTGGAGATTATTTGCTCGATTATTCCAGTTTATCGGGCCTCAGGGTGGATTCGCTCCTTCTGGTGAGGTTTTATCTTTAATTTCTTCTTTAATCATCGGAAACACAACAGGTGTTGCTTTAGCTTTATTCACAATTTTAGTAACAGCAGCATTATTTTTAGTAATAGTTTGGGCGCAATCTCTAAAAGTTGAGGTTCCTTTAAGCTTTGATAGAATTAAAGGTTATGCTGTCCGCTGGCCTTTACCATTTTTCTATACTGGTGTTATTCCTGTCATTTTTGTTTCTGCTTTGTCGGCTAACCTTCATTTATTTGCTTCTTTAGTTGAAAACTGGCTTGGCCATCCAACTTTTTTAGGAGGCTTCTCGAATGGTGTGCCTGTTTCTGGGTTATCATTCTGGATTTATCCAACTCCTATATTACAAACAATCATCACAGGAAGTTTTAGGCCTGTATTTTTATTGCAAGCAATTGGAAATATCTTATTTTATGTTTTATTTTCTGTTCTGTTTGCTGTTTTTTGGATGAATACCTCAGGGCAAGATGCAAGTTCTCAAGCAAAAAGTATTATGTCTTTTGGTTTGAGGATTCCTGGATTTAGAAAAGACGAGAGAGTTTTAGAGGCTATTTTAAAAAGATACATTAAGCCATTGACAATCATGGGGGGTGCTGCAATTGGTCTGCTTGCTTCTCTCGCAAATTTACTCGGCGCTCTGGTTGGAGGAACCGCAATTCTTTTAGCTGTTATGATTTTATATCAATTCTACCAAAACATCGCTCAACAACACGCTCTTGATATGAATCCTGCATTAAAAAAATTCTTTGTCAGTTAAACTTCTTAGCTTTGGAATTTTAAAAATTAAAGGATAAGTTTAAATAGAAGAAAAATAAAATAAAAAGATGGTAATGGGGGTAATTGAAGCACATCCTATTTTGACTATAATTTTAATCTCAGTAATTTTAACTCTTATCTCTACGCTTATTACAAAATGGTTAACAGACCAGGAGCATCTTAAAGAATTAAAAGAAAGGCAGAAGGAATTACAAAAAGAATTGAAGAACTGCAAGGATGTGAATCTTATGAAAGAGATTGAAGCAGAAATTTTAAAGATTACAGGAATGATGATGAAATCTTCATTTAAACCAATGCTAATAACAATAATTCCGTTTTTAATTTTATTTTATTGGCTTAAAAATGTTTACAATCCTCTGGTTGGGTTTTGGGGGTGGTTTGGGTATTATCTTGCTGCATCAATTGTTTCTGGTATGATTTTCAGAAAAGTTTTTAAGCTTGCTTAATTCGCCATGCAACTTGTTCTAAGCTGCTAATTTATTAACAAGATTCTTCTAAAAGATAACGTCAAACAAACTTCTTTAAATTTTCTCTTGCTTTCTTGATAAAATCTTTATATTTTAAAATTCCGAATTCTGAAACAACCCCTGTTAAAAATTTTTTATTTACTAAATCAAATGCTGGATTGAAAATTTCTATGTTCTTATTTTTCTCATTCCAAACTTCTGAAGGTTTTCTGATTTCAAGTTTTACTTTTTTTGCAAACTTCAAACTCACTCCACAAGAATATCGAGGAATTTTGTAATCTTTAGCAAGTTTGCAAAGGGCTTGGGTTCCGATTTTATTAACAACTCCTTTTTTTAAAAATGCGTCAGAACCGAATAAAAATAAATCACAATTTTTTAGTGTTTGTTCTGCAGCTAAATCAGGCGAGACAACAACTTTGATTTTAGATTTTGCTAAATCTTTGGCAGTTTTTCGTCCTTGTAATAAAGGTTCAACTTCTATTGTATAAACAACAAAATTCTTTTTTTGCTTTTTTGCTTGCTTCAAGATATCAATAACTGTAGATGAATGGCAGTGTGTGAAAATATTCATATTATTTTTAATTAATTTCGCTCCGTAATAGGCTATTTTTTTATGAGCACGGTTTAAATAATCAAGAAATTTTTTTGACGATTTTTTTGGATTTTTTGATTTCAATAAAAATTTTATTGCGTTTTGCATTAGTGGTTCTGTCGGCCGGGTTTTTAAAATTTTTTTTGCTGAATTTTTATCTGGTTGAAGAAGAAATGCTTGAATGCCTGCTTTCGCAATATTTTCTGCCCCCTGAATTTTGACTGATTTAATATCTTGAAGTATCTTATCAAACTTACTAATTTTCATCACTATATCAAAGAATAAAGATATTTTAAATCTACCTAATTGCTTCATTAATCAAAAAATAAGCTTTGTTTTAAAGCAGTTTAAATTCATAAATTTATTTTCTTTAACAACATTTAAAAAATCGTTTGCTCTTTAAGATATGAGGTGATAAAATGATTGAGATGTTGATAAAGCCGAAAAAAGCCGAGCGTCGGCCGTTTGAAATGTTTTTTATAGGAATTTTTTATGCGTCGATTTCATTACTCATTGTAAGTTTTGTTTTTTCAAAAGATGTTATTTTAAGCGGATACGGCGGAATTCTTCTTGTAACACTCACTACAATTTGTTCAATGCCTTTTATGTATTATTTGATTAAATTAGAGGAAGGAAAAGATATTCAAATTTCTGAAAGCGGGAAATTATTGAAAGAGCACTCTAAAGCAATCCATGCATTAATGTGGCTTTTTCTCGGCTTTGTTGTTGCTTTTTCTTTTTGGTACATTGTTTTTCCGAATCATGTTGCGCTAAATTTTAATGCCCAAATCAAAGTTTTTTGTGCAATTAATTACCCGGAAAATTTTGATTATTGTCTCGAGCAACACGGAATTTCCTCAATTACTGGTAGTGCAACAAAACAAAAACTTGTAATGAATATCTTTGCCAACAACATTTATGTATTAATTTTTACATTGCTTTTTTCACTCGCTTTTGGTGCTGGAGCAATTTTTATTCTTGTTTGGAATGCCTCGGTAATTGCAGTAGCAGCAGGAATTTTTTCAAAAAGCAGTTTGGCTAAACTTCCGTTAGGATTGCTAAGATATGCAATACACGGGATTCCTGAAATAGCTGCATATTTTATCGGAGCTTTAGCAGGAGGAATTATTTCTGTTGCAGTGATCAGAAAAGATTTGCGAGGCGCGAGGCTATGGAGAATATTGCAAGATTCTTTAATTCTCATAATAATTGCAATTGTAATTTTGTTTTTAGCTGCTTTAATGGAAGTTTTTATTACTCCTATTTTGTTTTAATTTGATAAAAAAGTCTTATTAATGTTAATTTGTAAATTAATGCATGACTTAATTTTGTTGAAAATTTCGGCTTAGTTTGGTGTTAAATTTTTAAGTTATCGTGGTTATAGAGTGAGTAAGCATAAATTTTTAAGTTAAAAAATTATAAAATAGTATGACCCAGGATAAGATAATTGAACAAAGAAAAGAGAAGATTATTGGTTTCTTAAAACAAAGGAAGGTCTGGGTTTTAGGATTTTTGATTATTGCTATTATTTTAGGTATTTACATTAGAAGCATGCCTTTGCATGATCACGGGGGGAAGCCGGGGTTATGGGATATTACAAAAAATGACTACACTCTTGGTCCGGATTTAGACCCTTGGCTTTTTACGAGATATGCTAAAATAATTGTTGAAGAGGGACACTTGCCGAGAATAGATAAAATGAGGTATGTCCCTCTCGGATATGACACTTCAAGAGAGACAAGATTGCTTCCCTACATGATTGTTTTAACATATTATATTGTTAATTTGTTTGGTACATATAGTGTAGAATTTGCTGCAGCACTCTTTCCTGTCATTATGTTTGCATTAACAATTATTTCTTTCTTTTTATTTGTTAGAGAAGTTTTTGTAAGAAAAGACGAGAAAAGTAAAACAAGAGCAGATATTATTGCTTTGATTTCAACTTTTTTTATGATTGTCATTCCTGCATTTTTATCAAGAACTGTCGCCGGAATTCCTGAAAAAGAATCTGCTGCTTTCTTTTTCATGTTCCTTTCATTTTATTTGTTTTTGAAAGGGTGGAAATCTGATTCATTAAAAAAATCGATTTTTTTCGGCACTCTTGCCGGGATTTCCACTGCTATGATGGGGTTAATTTGGGGGGGTGTTATTTATGTTTTTGTTACAATTTCAATTGCTTCTCTTCTTGCTTTTATTTTGAATAAAGTGAACGAAAA
>CAYNLR010000043.1:2239-4800 GCA_964398135.1 Candidatus Woesearchaeota archaeon | reverse complement strand
GCGCCGCAAATTATTTAATTACTGGAAAATTTTATAGCAACTATGAACTATAAACAGCTAATTCGCTTACCTAAAGATTGTAAGAAATTTCTTAATCAATTTAAACAAAAACAAAAATCCGCCGAGCTGTTAAAAGAAGTGTTCGATTTTCTAAAAGTAGGTGGGAAATTGAAGATAAAGTATAGTCTGGAAACCTCAAATAATTTTCAAAAAGTTAAACTTCCGACAGAAGTTTGGAAAACAAAATCAGGACATTGCTATGAATTAAGTTTATTTCTCTTAGCTTGCCTAAAATATCTTAACTTCAAAGCTTATTATTGTGAAATGCCGAATTTTAAATACGGAGATCATGCTTGTGTATTGGTAAAGATGAATCGAAAAAATATTTTTTTAGATCCGTCAAGAAAAATTTTCAACGCAAAATACAAAAATTACCAGATACTAAACGAAAAAGAACTCGTTGGAAATTATTACATTAATTGTGCATTTATGTTCTATCCTTGGGAATGGACTAAGAAAAAATTAACAATAAAAGAAAAAATAAAACTATCTAAAAAATCAATAAGATATGCCAAATTAGGATTGAAATATTATTCAAACTCAAAAAGAGGGAGAGAAATAATAAATAGAAATCTAAAATTTTTATCGGCGCTCGGCAACAACAACTTTATTAATTTAATAATCCTATCTACGATATGAAAGAGGACATAAAAAAGTGGCTAAAATCAGGAAATCAAAGTAAAATAACAAAAACAATAAAAAATATTTCCAACAAATTTTCAGGAAATGACTTAGAGAAAATACAAAGTATCTTAAGTTGGATGGAAAGAAATCTTAAAAGATGTAAAGATCAAAATAAAGTTCTGAAAATTTTTGCAACAAGGAATGTTTCTAAAGTTTTAAAAGATGGTTTTAGTACCGGATGCCACGATGATGCCCTTGTATTTGTAACTCTGTGTAGAGCTGTTGGTATTCCTGCAAAATATGTTGCTGGGATAGATAAGTTAAATCCTGAAAACAAAGGCCATTGTGTTGTAGAGGTTTATATAAATAAAAATTGGATTCTTGTAGATCAATCAAGAAGCATTATAGCTTTATGTCCAAGACGAAGCAATTTTTACAAAGAGAACTTTATTGTTGGCAAAGGTTATGATTCTTGGGATATTGGTATTAAATCTTTTAAAACTTGGAAAGAGAAATCAAACAAAATAATTAAGAAAATTAATAAGATAATATCAAAAATATGAAGTTGTTCCACGCCTTTCAGTCTCTCGGTTATGTTCGGTTCACTTAATAGCTATTAGGAGAAGTTTTCACTTCACTACAGGTAAATTTGGGATGATTTTTGCCAAAAGCAGAAAAGCCCTCTTAATCGCATATGTTTTACTGTAATTCTATAGTCACCATTAGAGAAAGATTTAAAAATTTAATTGGACATATATTAAATAAGAAGTAAAAATGGGAAGAAGACCACAAATAAAAACCGAACGGGAGACATGGATTGAAGAAAGAATTTTTAATTTAGGTTGTCATTATAGAACAACAATTTCAGATGGTACAAAAAAAGCAGTAGCTCGAGGAAATACTCCAGAAGAATCTCAGAGAAAGGCTATGGAAAAATGGGCAGAGGGAAAAACTGAATCGCAAAGTGGTTGTTATTTGACGACTGCATGTATTGAAGCAATGCACTATCCTGATAATTGTTTTGAACTCGAAGTATTACGTGGATTCAGAGATAAAATTTTAATGCCAGATCCTTTAGGCAAAAGAGCGGTTAGAGAATACTACAGAATAGCTCCAGAAATTGTTCAATCTATTAGCGAACAAAATAATGCAAAAGAAATTTGGCAAGGTATTTATAGAGATATAAGATATGCTGTATCATTAATTTTGTCTGGCGATTTTGAAGGAGCATTTAAACACTATCAGCAAATGACCTTAAGACTCAAAAGAAAGTATTTAGATTAATTCTTAAGTGACCTATAGAACGATGGAACTTCGCAGTGCTCATTTTATTGAGTTCTTGCCTTGACAGGACAGATAACAACATAGGATAAACAGTTCACTTCCAGCTCATCCACATTAGCTACTGCCAAATTCTTTATACATACCAACAAATAAGTTTAAAATCATATTCCAAAATTTTTATAAAGATTAAATTAGTAAATAGTGAATGAGAAAATTTATATTAGTATTGATTGTTGGAATTTTGTTAGTTTTGGGTTTTGGTTTTGCCAATGCAATCCAGTGTTCTGACGCTGATTATGATAAAGATGGAGATGTTGATTTTAAAGACTTGTTTGAATTCAGGCAATGCTATAATAATTCAGTTAGATCCGTCGGCGGTAACTGCATCTTTTGGGATTTTAATAATGACAGTTTTGTTGGAGACGATGATTTAGCTTCTTTTAATGAATGGTATCCGAGTGAATGTCCGGGAAGCTGTGTATATGCTGTTGATGCAATAAAAATTGGAAAAGATAATTATACAAATTTAGATTCTGGAAATGGAAAGGTAAATGTTAAGATTTACACAACACAATATCCTCGAAACCTTTATA
>CAYNLR010000043.1:0-2229 GCA_964398135.1 Candidatus Woesearchaeota archaeon | reverse complement strand
AGGGGTTCGGATAAGTGTGATTGTAAATGGCAAAGTTGATAAAAAAATAGAATATTATAATTTTACTCAAAATTTTGCAAAAGTTTTTACCTTTAAAAGCCCTATTTTAAAAGGAGCGAGAGAAGCAAAAATTGAGATTGCTCCAATAATTGATGTTGAAAATTTGCAAAAGACTTGTGACGCTTGTGATTCTGTTGTTGTAAAAGGAACAACTACTACTACATGCATAGATACAGACGGAGGAATTGTTTTTAATGTTACTGGTGAGACAATAGTAGGAAGCAGCATAAAGAGAGATAGTTGCACTGGAAAAATTCTTTCCGAATGGTATTGCGTTAATGGAAAAAGGTCTGTAACAAGTAAAATATGCGAGATAGATTGTGTTGATGGGAGATGTATTAAATCGAGTGAAATTGATTGTGAGGATTCTGATGGTGGTTCGTATCCTTATATTAAAGGAGTAGTCAAAACCAATCTCGCTGAAAACCCAATTTATTTTGAAGATGTCTGCATTGACAAATATTATTTGAAAGAATACAGATGCATGAATAACGATGCTAATTTTTATGTTACCTTCTGCCCGAATGGTTGCAATAATGGAGCGTGTGTTTCTATCAGTAGCAATATTACTAATAATACCGCTCCTAATATTACTATCTCAGAAGTTGAACCAAGAAGAAAAATCACAGAGAATATAACTTGTAAATTTAATAATATTGAAAATATAAATAAAAAACAAAAATGCTATCTTGCTACCAATGATAAAGAAATATATTGTGTGGCTTTACCTAATATAGGTTCTTGTATAATAAGTTATGAAGGATATGAAGGCGAAAAATTAACTTGGAAGAGTAGTTGCGGTGGCTATCAATATACACTACAAGACGGAAAGGATGAAGTAATTTATTTTAATTGTGAGAGTGGGGAAACAAATATAACTCAAATAAGAGATAGAGGCTTCAGAAATGCATATTTCCAATGTTACGACGGAACCGAAGGTAAATCTACAGGAAAAGAATGTCGGCCTGCAGAATTCTGGAGAAAATTTGCAAAGGATTTCTGCAAAACTAATTGCAGATATGATGATATTGAAAAATGCCGCCCGAGTTCTCTTAGTCTTTCGGGAGAGTGTTATTTAGAAGAACCTCCTACAGAAGAAATTCCAGAAAGCGAAATAGAAGGATTGGTATGCAGAAACTCTTGCCCATTAAAAGGAAAATGTTATCCATTTGGATATAGGAAGGGTTTGAGATATTGCTCTGATGAAGGCAGATTTGTTCCTCAATTAAAAGCAGGCCAAACTTGTGATAATAATTTTGAATGCGAATCCAATATTTGTATTGATAGAAAATGTATTTCTGGCAGCTTATTGCAAAGAATTCTAAATTGGTTCAGAAGATTGTTCGGTAGATTTTGAGAGATAATCAATTTTAGATATGAAAGTTGGGTTCTAAAATAACTATTCCTAAGTTCAATAACTTTTTTATACACCTTAATCTTATTTTTTTTATGAAAGAATTTCCAATAAAAATTGGCCTTGAGATTCATGGCTATCTTAACACAAGAGAAAAACTTTTTTGTATGTGCCGAACTCCTGAAACTAAAAGAGACGCTGAAGAAGAAAAACCGAACTCAAGAGTCTGCCCGATTTGTACTGGCCAGCCGGGAAGCAAGCCAATGCTCCCAAATGCTGAAGCAATAAAAAAACTTATCCAAATTGCTTTAGTTCTTGGTTGCAAAATCAATTATAAAGAGCTGGTTTGGCAGAGGAAGCATTACGACTGGCCTGACTTGCCTAAGGGTTACCAAAACACAATTTCAGGAGCACATGCTATTTTTCCTGCCCACGACGGAAAATTCAACAATGTAAGAATTAGAGAGTGCCATTTAGAAGAAGATCCTGCTCAGTGGAATCCTGAAACAGGAAAAATAAACTACAACAGAAGCGGCTTGCCTTTAATCGAGATTGTAACTGAACCTGATTTTTCTGACAGCAAGAGCGTTGTTGAATGGCTAAAGAATTTAATTTTGTCTTTAAGTTATATCAAAGCAATCAGAAAAAACGCTGGCATTAAAGTTGATGTGAATGTTTCTACCTATGGCGAGAGGGTTGAGATAAAAAATCTTAATTCTCTTGAAAAAATTAAAAAAGCAATCGACTACGAAATTTCGCGGCAGTTAGAAAATTATGAGAAAGGAATTGTTCAGGAAAGAGAAACACTTTCTTTT
>CAYNLR010000042.1:370-4871 GCA_964398135.1 Candidatus Woesearchaeota archaeon | reverse complement strand
CTTTCCCAAGACCTTCTCCTCCCTTTTTAATAGCATTACTTACTCTTTGGCTAACTGGCGCGATTGGGGCCACGATTGCATATAAATCCATTTTCATTTTAGGAAGATGAATTGGATAAATAATACAAGTACAAAGTTTGTTAATTTCTACAATCTGCTTTTCTCTGGGTTTAGTGAAATCTAAAAGCTTAGTTAAATCGGCTTCTTTTAAATTTCCGTGTAATATCCTCGAAGCCGGAGTTTGTATAATTTTTCCCTCGTCTTTATTATAAATTATTACTGGAGCTCGACGGAACGGGCGATATCTTAATATTTTTCCAATTAAATAATAAATGTTTGCTTTATAGTTTATTTTATCTTCCTCTCTCGCTTTTTTCAAATACCCAACCTTTCTTTCCAATTCATTAATTTGGTTCTTGTAAGAAATTTCCATTCTGCCATAATAAGCTATCTGTTTTATTGTTTCGTCTATTGTATCTTGAAGCTGATTATTTTCTTTCATTATCTCAAAAATTTGATTTCTCGATGCTTCCAACTCGTTTTTCAGTCTTTCTGTTTCTTGTTGAGATTCTAATAACTCTTGTCTTGACACATAATTTGAAGAATGTTTTGCAACAAAATCACTAACACGACGAGAAATTTTTTCTAAATAATTTCTTAGGTAATCTGCTAATCCCATAAAAGTTTTAATTTATTTTAATTTAAATATTTTTAGTGAAGCGTCCTTAAATCCAAACAATTTTTTTGAAAGTCATTCTAAATTTCACATAATTTTATATATCTAAAAATTTTCATTAATTCATGGATATTGAAGAAATAGAGTCTTATAGAAAAGCTGGTAAAATTGCAAAACAGGTTTGTGATTTTGCGAGGTTGTTTGTTAAACAAGGGATGCCTCTAATTGAAATTGCTGATAATATCGACGAAAAAATAAAAGAATTGGGAGCCGAACCCGCATTTCCTGTAAATTTATCTTTGAATGAGGTTGCTGCTCATTACACGCCTTCAACCGACGATAAAACAATAGCAGAAGGATTACTAAAAATAGATTTAGGAGTGTGTGTTAATGGTTATATCGCAGACACCGCTTTTTCTCTCGATTTAACAGAAGAAAAAAAATTTGAAGAAATGATAAAATTGAATGAAGAAGCATTAAATAATGCAATATCTAAATTAAATGTAAATTCTAAAATTAAAGATGTTGGTAAAGCAATTCAAGAAGTGGTTAAAAATTCGCATTTTTCGGTTATTAAAAATTTATCCGGACATTCATTAGGAAAAAACAAAATTCATGCAGGGTTAATAATTCCAAATTACGAAAATGAAAACAATACAGAATTAAAGAACATGGCATTTGCAATTGAACCATTCTTGACAGCAGGATCTGGAGAAGTTTATGAAGGAAAAGAAAGCGAAATTTTTATTTTAAAAAAAGACAGGCCGGTTAGAGATCCTCAAGAGAGAGAGCTTCTGAAATTTATTAAGGAAAATTATTCAACGCGGCCTTTTTGTAAGAGATGGTTAGAAAAGAAAAATCTAAAGAATCTTGGTTTTCATTTAAAAAATTTGACAAAACAAGGAATTTTGTATAATTTTCCTGTGCTTATTGAAAAAAGTAAAAGTCCTGTAAGTCAGGCGGAACACACAATTTTAATCGCAGACAAAGTGGAGGTTGTAACAAAATAAAAATGGAATTAGAAGAAAGATTAGAAGAGATAAAAAAAATTTTAATAGAAAAGTTAAATCCTCAATGGAATGAAAAAGGTCTCTCAATAGTATCAAGAGCGTTGTTTATAACAGCTGATAACAATTTTAAAGGCCGTAATGGGATGGAGCGTATTAAAGAGATTGTGAAAGATTATGGTGATAAGTGGCAGGAAGTTGGTGAAGAAATTGCAAGATTATATGAAAATGAAAACAAAAGCATTGATAATCCTCAAAATTATCGCTGTTTTTAATTACTAATTTCAGACAATTTCTCAAAAATTCACAAGATTTCTCGGTGAAATCAAAAATTAAAAGTCGGGATTTTTAATAATTAAGCTGTGTATGTTACTGTATTGGCTAAAGCAGCTTTTGCACTTTTCAAATATTGCTGTTCAATTTGTTTATATCTTTGTCTGTCTTCTTTTGATACCGACGGCAAAACTTTTTTCATTGCTTCTTCAAAATGTTTTTTCTTTACAACTTTTGTATTAATATTTTCTCTCAATGCAATCATTGCTGCCTCTCTTGCCAAAGATTCTAAATCAGCTCCGGTATAACCTTCTGTTTCTTCAGCTATTTTATTAAGACTAACATTTTTATCTAAAGGCATGTTTCTTGTGTGGATTTTCAAAATCGCAAGTCTTCCTTCTTTATCAGGAACATCAACATAAATAATCCTATCAAACCTTCCTGGTCTCATTAAAGCAGGGTCAATTATGTCTGGCCTATTTGTTGCTCCTATAACTATTACATTATTTAACTCTTCCAACCCGTCGATTTCTGCAAGTAATTGATTCAAAACTCTTTCTGTAACTTTTGTTCCTGTTTCATAACCTCTTCTACTCGCTAAAGCATCAATCTCATCAAAAAAGACTACGCAAGGGGAAACCTGTCTTGCTCTTTCAAAAACTTTTCTTACTCCTTCTTCTGATTTACCGACCCACATACTCAACAACGAAGGGCCTTTAACATGAATAAAGTTAGCCTCTGATTCGTTTGCAACAGCTTTTGCAAGCAAAGTTTTTCCTGTTCCCGGCGGTCCATAAAGCAAAATCCCTTTCGGAGGCCTTATACCCATTCTACTAAATGCGTCTGCGAATTTCAAAGGCCATTCAACAGCTTCTCTTAACTCTTGCTTAACATTCTCAATTCCGCCAACATCTTCCCATTTAACATTCGGTGTTTCAACCAAAACCTCGCGCATTGCAGAAGGCCTAACAACTTTCATAGCCTCTATAAAATCTTTTTTTGAGATTTTCAAATCTGCTAAAACCTCTTCTGATATTTCTGTTTCTTCTTCTAATTTTAATTTTGGCAATAACCTTCTCAAAACAGACATTGCTGCTTCTTTTGCTAAAGATTCTAAATCAGCTCCGACAAATCCGTGAGTTCTTGCTGCAATTTCTTTTAAGTCTACATTTTTTGTTAATGGCATGTTTCTTGTGTGGATTTTCAAAATCGCAAGTCTTCCTTCTTTATCAGGAACAGGAAGCTCGATTTCTCTATCAAATCTACCAGGTCTTCTTAATGCAGGGTCAATTGCATTCGGACGATTGGTTGCTCCAATAACCACCACTCTTCCTCTTGATTTTAATCCATCCATCATTGTTAATAATTGAGAAACAACTCTTCTTTCAACTTCTCCTCCAACATCCTCTCTTTTCGGAGCAATAGCATCAATCTCGTCGATAAAAATTATTGATGGAGCGTTTTTTTCTGCTTCCTCAAATATATCTCTAATCTTTTTTTCAGATTCTCCGTAAAATTTGGACATAACCTCAGGACCATTAAGCAAGATAAAATGAGCATCACTCTCGTTTGCAACAGCTTTTGCAAGCAAAGTTTTTCCTGTTCCTGGCAGTCCATAAAGCAAAACACCTTTTGGAGGTTCAATTCCTAATCGTGAAAAAATTTCAGGATGCTTTAAAGGAAGTTCTACTAATTCTCTAACTTTTTTTACCTCCCCTTTTAAGCCACCTATATCTTCATAAGTAACCTGAGGGATACTTTCTTCTGCAACCTCGACTGCCTTAGGATTTAGTGTTACCTGAGTATTTTCAGTTACAATATTTCCTTGAGCAGGAGAGATTGAAACAATTCTAAATCTTAATTGAGAAAATCCTGGCAAGCCCATTCCGATTTGATTAAAAATATTACCAAAATCTCCGAAAAAATCTCCAAAATCTTCAGACATTAAATCCCTTCTTCTCTGCACTCCCCCCAACACCACAATATCTCCTTTTTTAACCGCCCTGCCAAGCAAACCGTGTTTAATAATATCTGAACTTCCCCTAACAATAATTCCCGGCCTTGCCGGTGCAATTGTAACTTTTTTTGCTTCTTTTACTTCAGCTTTTCTTATTGTAACAAATTCTCCGATTCCTGTTTTTGCATTTTTTCGAATAATTCCGTCAATCCTAATTATGTCTTCACCAACATCAGCAGGATATGCTCTATCAACAATCGCCAAAGTTTCTCTATTTCCTGTAATAGAAATAATATCTCCTCGAGATAATCCTAATTTTTGCATTAACCCTGGGTCGATTCTTGCAATCCCTTTATATACATCATCCTCTAATGCCTCGACAACCCGTAATTTTACTTGTTTTATTTCTACCATAAAAACATAAAATCCCCTCTTTTTAAAAAATTATCGTAATCACATTTATAATGCAGGCTGATACTATTTAAACATTTCGGTGACAATTCTTCTATTTATTATCACAGCAATCAAAGCTAAAAGTTTTTTCACAAACCGATTTTAGTGGCTGATCTACGATATGCGCATGAAACA
>CAYNLR010000042.1:0-360 GCA_964398135.1 Candidatus Woesearchaeota archaeon | reverse complement strand
ACAAACCGATTTTCTACAAGAATCTATGATTCGGATCTTTCCTTCAAATTTTTCGGTTAAAAAGCTTGCAGGTTTATGGTCTTGGAAAAGCTGCTTAATTCATGTACGCTGCTTGAAATTTAAAAACAATACAATTAAAAACTTTTATTTTTTGTTTTAGATATGGTTAGTAAATCTGAAAATTCTCATAAATACACAAAAAAAATTAATCGGCAAGGAATTGAAAAAAGCAAATTAAAAATTTCTGTCGTCGAGAATGCTTTTAAAAAGTTTTGGGGATTTCTTAAAAAAGATTCGTGGGATTCTTTTATTGTTACACTTATCTTAGCATTTTTGATTATTAAGTTCGTTTTTTTTCCT
>CAYNLR010000041.1:2293-4909 GCA_964398135.1 Candidatus Woesearchaeota archaeon | reverse complement strand
ATTAAAAAAAGAATTTATGTCAAAGCTTAAAGGAAAAATTAAAGGAACAGAAGTGGCACTTTCAATAGCATCAGGAAGCGGCAAAGAACACATGGCTCTTCAATCAGCTTTATTATCCTTGCCGGTTGGAGTAAGGTTTACTGCTCTAACTAAAGAAGGAATTGTAATGTTATAAATCAGAAATTTTCTAATCCAAAATAAATTTTATGTGAAGAAAACCTATTAATCAGAAAAAATTATTTTTGAAAGATTGCATGAAATATATCCTTCAAATATATTCCTAACTACCTTTAATCAATTTAAAATTACTACAATCCTCTCTAAAAATCAATAAAAAATGAAAATTCCCGAACTTGCTTATTTCTTTTTTTTCTTTTTAGAAGATTTCTTTTTTCCTGCCTTCTTTTTTGTCGACTTCTTAGAAGTTTTTTTCTTGGCAGATTTCTTTCGTGCAGCCATTTTTTCACCTCTTTGTATTTAGTTAATAGAGTAAATAAATTACTCTATATTAATTTAATAACAACAAACTTATTTAAATATCTTTCTAAAATCTCAAATTCAAAATTAATTCTTTTAAAAATAAATTTGCCGACGACAAAATTAAAGGGCAGACAACCACGAGAACAACATTAAAATGAATATTAAGATAATTACATAAGAAATGAATTTAAAAGAGTTTGTTGCAATTTTCTTTGATTTGGTAAGCGAGAAAACAGCAAGATAAAAAAATCTCCCTCCGTCGAGAATTGCCAAAGGTAACATATTAAATAAAGCCACAAACAAGTTTATTAGTGCAATCCAGTAAAATAGATTATATATAAAATAAGCAAGATCCTTGTTAAATCTTGGCTTATAATATGTAGATGAATTTCTAAAATACATGAAATGCGAGACAATTTTTCTTATAATGCCTTTATTTTGAGTAGGTACAGAAGATACAATTCCGAGATAAGCCATTGATTTATTTGCAGGATGTTTGCCGAGGCGAAGAGTGTAGATTTTTTCTTTTCCGTCGTTGATAGTTTTAATTTTAATCTCGTCTCCTGGTTTTTTGTTAAGTAAAAATTTCTTTAAATCTTCTCTATTCGAAATTTTAATTCCGTCAATTTCTTCAATCGCTCCTTTAAGTCCTGCCCTGATTGCAGGAGCATCATCATAAACAACAATATGGGAAATATTTTGTCCTAACTGCTTTTTTAGATTATGGTCAAGAAAATATTTTTTTTCTCCGACGTAAATTTCTGTTAAATTGTCAGATAAATTACCTACTTTTGAAATGAGATTTGTTGGGATAATTGAGTAAGCGTAATTGTTGAAGATATAACCGGAAGGAACAAAAGATAAATTAAAATACAAAATCAATAAACAGAAAAATAACAAAGCTAAAATTAGATTAGCAAAAGTGCCGGCTCCTAATACAACCATCTGCTCGCTACTTTTCTTTTTTTTCATTTGTTTTTCATCTTGTTCGACAAACGCACCGAGAATTGGGCCGAGAAAAACAAAACCGGTTGATTTTATTTTAATTTTAAACAATCGCATGAAAATTCCGTGAGAGAATTCATGAGAAACAGCGACGACAATTAACGCTAAAATAAAATATGTAAAATAGAAGTTAGGAAAAAAACTTTGCATGCCGAAAAGTTTTGGGAAATAAGGAATTAATGGCATTACTGGCGGGGCTTTTACAAATTTTGTTATCTGCGGGAATTTAATGTAAGTATAAATTGTGTAGCCAAGCAAGTAAATCATACCCGCCATTAAAACAAATCCAGTTCCGATAACAAGATATTTTATTGAATGAAGAAATTTTGAAAATTTATCGCCAATGTAATTAATGGCTTTGATTCCTAATTTTGTTCTATAAAGAAACATAATCCCTTCTCTCTTTAAATTTTTTCTTCGAGAATATAAAAAATAAGCCACAAATGCAGAGAATATAATCATGAAACCTATATCATAAATAAAAAATTCCATTTTTATAATAACTAAATTAGGTTTTTAAAACTTTCAATCGCTACTTTATTTCTTTCTCAACGGTCTGAAGTCTCTTTTTCCGCATTTCCTGCATTTAACTTTTCCTTGTAAAATTTTTAACGGATTGACTCGCATTTTATGCTTGCAATTTTTACAAACAAAAACATTCTTAAACAATCTATCTTGTGCTGCCTGAATTTTCGTCGCCATTTATAAAGTTCTTTTTATTAATTTATTTCCTTCAACATTCCAATATTCAACAATCATTCCGTTTTTAATCTGTCCTTTTAACTCTTCTGGAATTTCAAGTTCAAAATTTTCAAAATTTTCAGTATCCATTAAATTAGCATTGTCTTGAGTGACAGACAAAACTTGTGCTTTGCGTTTTTCAATCATCGGCACTTCAAATCTTTCATGCCCCGGTACTACGAGAACTTTCTTTTTTCCGCCTAAAATTGAATTTGCTTCAATACGGCATTTCGCATGTCCGTGTTTTCCTGTCTTTGAAATATCTATGCTTTTAATAATATATGGTTCGCCTTCTATCATCAAATAATTCCCAACTCTTAGTGCTGTAGCATCAACGACTTTAAAAGCCATACCTAATCAAGAAAAATTTTGTTTATAAATCTTTACTAT
>CAYNLR010000041.1:0-2193 GCA_964398135.1 Candidatus Woesearchaeota archaeon | reverse complement strand
TATCAAAAATATGAAAATTAAAAAGAACGATTTTGTTGAAATTGAATTCACAGCACGGACAAAAGACGGGAAAGTTTTTGACACAAATATAAAATCAGAAGCAGAGAAAGCAGGATTGAAGATTAAGAATCTAAAACCATTTGTGCTTTCTGTTGGACATCATATGTTGATTAAAGGGTTGGATAAGGAGTTAGAAGGAAAAGAAGTAGGGAAAAAATATTCTGTAGAGCTTAAACCAGAAGAAGCGTTTGGAAAACGAAATCCAGAGATGATTAAAATGATTCCCTTAAAAAAATTTACAGAGCAAAAAATAAATCCTCAAAGAGGAATGCAACTCACTATTGACGGAATAATAGTTAAAGTTTTATCTGTTTCTGGCGGGAGAGTATTGGTAGATTTTAATAACCCCCTTGCTGGAAAAAATGTAATTTATAATTTTAAAATTAATAGAAAGGTTGAGGATATTAATGAGAAAATAAACGCATTGCAGGATTTCTTTTTCAAAAAAAGATTCAAATTTGATGTAGATAAAAACAAAAAAATAATTACCTTTAAACTTCCTCAGAAAGAAAAGCAATTTGAAAATTTCATGAAGATTGTTGCTAAACCGTTCAAAGAAATTTTGAATATGGAAATAAAAGCAGAGATTGAAGAACCAGCAAAATAAAATTAATTTATATTTTTGATAACATATATTCTTTTAAATCATAAACAATATATCAAAATATGGAGGAAATAACAATTGAAGAAGCTAATTCTGAAATTGAAGGCATTGATAAAGAATTAGAAGAGCTGCTAAAAAAACAATCAGCAAGAGTGAAGGTTATCGGGATTGGGGGGGCAGGCGGAAATACTGTTTCACGAATGAGGGAGGTTGGAATAAAAGGTGGAGAGATAATTGCAATTAATACAGATGCTCAGGATTTGCTTTATACAAAAGCTGACCGAAAGATTTTGATTGGAAGAGAATTAACGAAAGGATTAGGTTCTGGCGGAAACCCAAGAATCGGAGCAGAAGCTGCGAGAGAATCAATACAAGAAATAAAAAAGAAATTGCAAGATGCAGATATGGTTTTTATCACGTGTGGTTTAGGAGGTGGAACAGGTTCAGGCGCAGCTCCGATAGTTGCAGAAATAGCAAAAAAACAAGGAGCCTTAACAATTGGGGTTGTTACTCTTCCATTTACAGTTGAAGGAAGAAAAAGAATCGAGAATGCAATGGAGAGTTTAGAGGGATTGGAGAGTTTAGTCGATACCTTAATTTTAATTCCTAATGACAAATTGTTAGAACTTGCTCCAGAATTACCTTTGCCGACTGCATTTAAAGTAGCTGATGAAATTTTGACGAATGCTGTTAAGGGAATCACCGAATTAGTAACAAAGTCTGGTTTAGTAAATTTAGATTTTGCAGATGTGAAAGCTGTAATGGCTGATGGAGGAGTGTCTTTAATCGGAATGGGAGAGTCAGATTCAAGCAATAGGGCAGAAGAAGCGGTTGAAAAAGCACTGAACAATCCATTATTGGATGTTGATATCACAAATGCTTCAGGAGCGCTGGTAAATGTAATTGGAGGAAACGATTTAGCATTAGATGAATACAAAAAAATAATTGAACGCATCGGAGAAAAACTCTCGCCAGATGCTAAATTAATTTCAGGAGCCCAAATTTCAAAAGACCTTGAAGGAAGTATAAGGGTAATGGTAATTGTTACAGGCGTCCACTCGCCGCAAATTTCAGGAGAACGCCGGCCATTAGAAGAAGCCAAAAAAAATGCAATGGAACAAGAATTAGGAATTGAATTTTTAGAAGAGTAGTTAAAAATTATCCTTGTCTTGAAAAAACTTGCATAAACTTAAAAACCTAAAATTAGTTGTTTTATTATGAAAATTAAATCATGGATATCATCTCAATATCATCAATATCTAAGAGTTTGGAGATTACTTAAAAAACCAACTCTGCAAGAATTCAAACTTATCTCAAAGGTTACAGCAATAGGTTTATTAATAATCGGAGCAATAGGATTTTTAATTTCTGTTACTATAAGACTCATAACATTCAGATAAATTTAAAAACTATGTAAACTAATAAATATTACTAATTCTTAAGATATTAAGAATTAGCTGGAGCAAAATAAAAACAAATACAAAAATCAATGGAAACAGAAACAAACGAATTTGATTATACAGAAGGGG
>CAYNLR010000040.1:0-4962 GCA_964398135.1 Candidatus Woesearchaeota archaeon | reverse complement strand
GTTTGAGATGCCTGAATGGGCTAAATATGTAAAGACAGGTCCTGCTAAACAAAGAACTCCTGATGATGACGATTTTTGGTACAAGCGAGCTGCAAGCATTCTAAGACAATTATACATTCGAGGGGTTGTAGGAGTAGAAAGGCTTAGAGTAAGATATGGTTCAAGAAAAAAACGAGGAGGAAGGCCTGCAAAATTTAAAAAAGCGAGTGGAAAAATAATCAGGACAATCCTTCAACAAGCAGAAAAAGCAGGAATGGTTGAAAAGGTTGATAAGGAACAGCACGGAAGAAGATTAACAGAAAAAGGGAGGAATTTTTTAGACTCGATTGCTCTCACAAAGGAAAAATCAGAAATTAAATCTAATGGAGAGGAGAATGGTAAAGGAATCCAAAAAGAATAGTAAGAAAAGACATTTAGAAAAAGCCAGAAAACAAACAAGATGGGCGCCGTTCTGGGCTATTTTGAGAAAATTTGGGCCAGGAAAAAAAATTCATCCATCAGCAATCACACGTATTAAAAGAAATTGGAGAGTAACTAAACTAAAAATCCCTCCACGAATAATTAAAAAAGATTATTTAGGTTAGAATGGAAAAAAAATTACCAATTACAAGAGAAGAAGCGATTGAAATGCTCAATAAGTATGAACAAAGAGAATCTGATTGGCACCACTATCTCGAATCAGAAGCAATTATGAGGGCTCTTGCTGAAAAATTTGGAGAAGATGTTGATTACTGGGGGATGCTCGGCTTACTTCATGATATTGATTGGGCTTTAACTCGAGAGAAAAAAGAAGAGCATTGCATAAAGGCAGTCGAAATACTAAAAGAAAAGGGATTTGATGATGAATTCATAGAAAATGTTCAGTCGCATGCTTACGGAAACGATAAAATTCCAAGTTTAAAAAACAAGAAAAGAGAAAAGAAAATTCAACACGCACTTGCGGCTGCAGAAACAATTACAGGATTAATTCATGCATACGCTTTAATGAGGGGTGGTAAAATAAGTGATATGAAAGTTTCTAAATTCAGGAAAAAATTTAAAGACAAAACATTTGCTAAAAAATGCAACCGCGAGATTATTAAAGAAATAGAAAAAACAGGGCTGAGTTTAGATGAATTTTTTGAATTGGCAATCGATAGCATCAAGAAAATTAAAGAAAAAGTCGGACTAACTTAAGAGATGGCAGAAAAAAATAACAAAGAAAAAGAGAAAGAAAAAAAAGTTGTAGAACAACCAGCAGAAGCTAAAAATGAAAAACCCCGCGAGGATATTGAACTTGAAAGAGAATACATTATTCCGTTAAGAAAAAAAGTTCAAAAAGTCCCGCGTTATAAAAGAGCAAAAAAGGCAATTAAGGTTATTAGAGAATTCTTAGCAAGACACATGAAAGTTGAGAATCGGGATTTGAAAAAAATCAAGATTGACAAATACCTAAATAATGAAATTTGGTTTAGAGGAATTAAAAAACCAATGCCAAAGATTAAGGTTAAGGCTGTTAAAAAAAGTGACGGATTTGTTTATGTTGAACTTGCTGAGATTCCTGAAAAAGTTAAATGGGAAATGATAAGAGAAGAAGAAGCAAAAAAAGCAGAAGAAAAAGTTAAGAAAAAGAAAGAAGCTGAAAAGAAAGAAGAGGAGAAGGAAGAAGAAAAAGAAGAGGAAAAAGAGAAGGAAAAAGCAAGTGTTGAGGCTGGTTTAGCTAAACAAAAAGAAAAAGCAAGAGAAGCAAAGCATGTTGCAGAAGCAAAACACACTAAAACAGCTCCTATTAGAAAAGCTCTGAAAAAATAAAATTGCCAAGTTAATTAGAGATAAAGAGCAAACACAGATTGTTTAAAACTGATTACTTTTTTGTTAATGTAATGAAGCATAGCTAAAATTTTAATTCACGAGAATAAAAACAACGGATAATGCAAAACCCATGCGACTAAAAAATTGAATTGGCAAAGTTTATTAAGAAGAATCGATAATAAAAATTATGAAAATAAAATTTTTGAAAAATAAGTTAATTTATTGGACGATTGTGTTTATCATGGCTGGGTGTTTGTGGGATATGAATAAAAAAAGCTCACAGCCAAAATCTTCTGATGTTTCTTATGCAGTCAGGGTATTTAGAAAACCGAAGAAAAAATCAAGAGCTTATGAACCAATAAAAGAGATTTTAATCAGGGATTTTACTCGCGATTTTCTTGAAAGAGTCACTCCAAGCTCTTTTTATTTTCAGGGGTTAGAGAAAAAATATGGAAAAGAAAGTTTATTAGAAAAATATGTTTGGACACATGAACTAAATCTAAATCTTGCTGAAAACAAGAGAAGGCCGTCAGAGGAAGACTACAAAAATTTAGCCCAATTAGTAGCAGAATCACAGAATGTCATCTCAGCCGGTGTCGGGAGCATTGATTATTGTGACGAGCGAATCGTAAATGCTTTTGTCCCTCTCGTAAAGTTAGAAACAACCCATTATATCTCGTTAATAAATACTGATGAAAAACTCAACTTGCCGACTCCAAAAACAAAAGAAGAGAAAAAGAATTATATTAGGAGACTTATCCGAGAAACTTACAAAACACGGAAAGAATATTCTAAATATATTGAGGAGATGAATAAAAATGTAGGGAACTTATATGAGGTTATAGGCAAGACTCTAAAAACTATTGAAAAACCATTCGGGTTAAATGAATTGAGAGTTATTAAAAAAATTACCCAAGAGTGTTATTCAAAAACTATTGACGATTTTTTTCCGAAATAAACTAAACTTGTTACAAATTAATAGCTTTTACATATTTAGGCTAAAAATAATGAAAATTGCATAATTTTAAAAATTTAAGCTTAACAATCAAGATATTTAAAATTTATATACCCAAAAATATACTTTATAATTATGAAACCGATTAAAGAACTCTTAAATTTCAGCATTATAAATATTGACAAACCAGTAGGACCGACATCGTTTACAGTTAGTGAATACGTTAAAAATCAGCTTGGATTAAGAAAAACCTCGCATTTCGGAACCCTTGACCCAAAAGTAAGCGGAGTGCTTCCTATTGCTCTCGGAAGAGCGTGCAGATTGACAAGATTCTTTATTAGAAAAGATAAAACATATGTCGGAATAATGCACACCCATAAAGAACAAGATATCGAAAAACTTCAAGAAATTATTAATAAAAACTTTATCGGGAAAATTAAGCAATTGCCTCCAATTAAATCAAGAGTTAAGAGAGAGGTTAGGGAAAGAGAGGTTAAAAAATTTGAATTATTAGAAGAGGATGAAAACAAAAAAGATTTCTTATTTATTGCAGAAGTTGAAGGTGGAACCTATATTAGAAAATTATGTCATGATTTCGGAATGATGATTGGCGGAGCTCACATGGTGGAATTGAGAAGGATAAAAGCAGGAATTTTCTCAGAAGAAGATTCAATAAATTTGTATGATTTTGATAAAGCGGTTGAAGAATATAAAAAAGGTAATGAAGATGTCTTAAGAAAAATGCTTATGCCGGGAGAAGAAGCGGTTAAAAAAATAATGCCAATCGTTCAAATAAAAGAAACTGCGGTGAAAAACTTATTAACAGGCAAACTTGTTTTTAAAAAAGATGTCATCGGAGAAATCCCAGAAGAAAATATTTTTGCTGTTTTTTGTGGTGACAGATTTATTGAAGTTGCGAAGAAAACAGATAAAAAAGGTGAGGAGGTTTTAGCTAGACCACTCTTTGTTTTTAACTGACATATACACCAAACAACAACAATTTATAAAAAGAGATTTCTATTTTTGTAAATATGGTAGAAGAAAAAGAGCTCGAGCTTCCATCTGAAACTGATGAAAAAATAAACCAAGAAGATTTGTTAATAGAAGCTAAGAATTTTTTTAATACGCCTTCACAGAAAAAAATTATAGGAGCAAGCGCTAAGAAAGGGGAGCGGACTATAAAAATTAATTTTGAGGAATTGGCAGAACACTCTCCAAAATTAGCAGGACAACTAATTGAAAAACCAGAAGAAACTCTACAACTACTCGAATTGGCTTTAGAGGATTCTGGATTAATTTCTAATCCAAGAGTTAGATTAATGAGTCTTCCGAAAACACAGGAAATAAGGATCAGGGAGATAAGAGCAAAAAATCTCGGAAAAATGATTTCTGTTGAAGGGATTGTAAGACAAGCGTCAGAAGTTAGGCCTCAGGTTACTAATGCGAAATTTGAATGTCCGAGTTGCGGAACAATAATTTCTGTTCTACAAATTGATAAAAAGTTTAGAGAACCGTCGAGGTGTTCGTGTGGGCGGAGGGGTGGATTTAAGGTTATTTCAAAAGAAATGGTTGATGCACAAAGATTAATAATTGAAGAAAGTCCTGACTCTTTATCCGGAGGAGAACAACCAAAGAGATTGAGTGTTTTTTTAAAAGAAGATTTAGTTGACCCAAAGATTGAAGAAAGAGCAACCCCGGGAAGCAAGGTGAGAATTATTGGAGTGCTAAAAGAAATTGCAATCACTCTCGCAAGCGGTGCAATTTCAACAAGATACGATTTAGCAATTGAAGCAAACAATATAATCCCATTAGAAGAAAGTTTTGAAGATTTAGAAATTGACGAAGAGGTTGAAAAAGAAATTAAGGAGCTTGCGGCAGACCCGAGAATTTTTGAAAGACTTGTCCAAAGCATAGCTCCTTCAATTTGGGGATATCCTGAAATTAAAGAAGCTCTTGTCCTTCAATTGTTTAGCGGAGTGAGAAAAAGAAGAAGTGACGGAACATATACAAGAGGTGATATTCACATTCTGCTTGTAGGCGATCCGGGTGTAGCTAAATCAGTCATGCTCAAATTTATTTCTGATATTGCTCCGAAAGGCAGGTATGTGACAGGAAAATCAGCAACAGGAGCAGGATTAACAGCGACGGTTGTTAGAGATGAGTTTTTGAGGGGATGGGGGCTTGAGGCAGGAGCAATGGTTTTGTCTAATAAAGGT
>CAYNLR010000039.1:0-5012 GCA_964398135.1 Candidatus Woesearchaeota archaeon | reverse complement strand
TGGCTCCTCTTCTATTGTTTTAACATGAACATATCTCCCTTCTACCTTCTTTTCTAATGTAGCGATTATTTTATTATTATTTTTAGATTTTTTAAAAGAAAGTGCATAGTCTTCTTTATATATAGAAAATAAAACACAATTTCCGTGCTGTTCTGCAGGCCATTTTCCTCCTCCCCGTTTCTTATTTGCCGCATACTCTCCCTCGCCCCTTAAGAAATTGCGAAATTGCTGAGCAAAATATTCAGGATGAATATATTTTTTTCTTTCCATAAAATGAATAAAAATTCACACTTAATAATTATTATTGTTCTCAAAAATATATTTGAAAATTACAAAATTAAAAAAAGCAAATAATTAAAAATCAAATTTCTTTAATAAAAATAAATAAAAAAACGAAAAATGGGTGATAAGTTTGGGTGGCTCGCGAATCGCACCACAAAAAGATAAAATTGATTATAATTTTATTGAGAGATTTGATAAGATAATTAAGAAACACCGCTCAAAAAAATTTGTAGTAGTTACTGGAGGGGGTTCAACTGCAAGAAAATACATGGCTGCTCTTAAAAAATTAGGAGCAAAAACAAAAAAACAATCATTAATTGGGATTGCAATCACTCGTTTCCATGCCAAATTTTTAGCAAAAATATTCGGTAAAAAAGCAAACGAGATAATTCCGAAGAACATGAAAAAAGTTAAGAATTTGCTAAATAAAAATCAGGTTGTTTTTTGTGGAGCTTTAAGATGGGAGGATAAAAAAACTACCGACGGAACAGCCGCAGATTTGGCAGCTTATTTAAAATGCCCTTTCATAAATATTACTAATGTCAGGGGAATTTACACTTCCAATCCAAAAGAAAATCCTAAGGCAAAATTTATTAAAAAAATCTCGTGGGAAAAATTTTATAAGATGGCAAATAAAGTGAAATTCAAAGCAGGCCAGCACTTTGTTTTAGATCAAGATGCAGCTAAAACAATTATGAAAAAGAAAATACCAACTTATATTGTCGGTAGTTTAAGCGATGTTGATAAGATTATTTCTGGAAAAAAAGATTTTAAAGGTAGTTTAATAGAGGGTTAAATGAAGTTAAAAAAAATTCATTCAAAGGAAGATATTTCAGATGAAGATGAAGAAGATGGATATTTAATTGATGCTGATGAAAAAACAGCGAGAAGCATAATAGCGTCATTAAAATCAAAAGGGAAAACAGACAAAGTAATTGCGGTTCTTGGAAGAGATAACACTTTTAACCGCCGAGCATTAGAAACTCTTCAAATAGATTACTTGGTTTCACCGGAATTAGGAGAAAGAAAAGATACTCTGCACCAAAGAGACTCTGGGCTTAATCACGTCTTAGCAAAAATTGCGAAAGAAAAAGATATTGCGATTGTGATTGATTTTAAGGATTGGAATTCTATTAAGGATAAAAAAGAAAAAGCTCGCCGCCTTGCGAGGATAATTCAAAATGTAAAAATTTGTAGAAAAGCAAAATGCAAAATAAAAATTTGGGGAAGTGATGATAAAAGGCTCTTAAAAAGTTTTGGTTTTAGTTTGGGAATGAGTAGCGAGCAGGTTAGAGATTGTTGCTGATATGATTAAACAGCTTATGTGCTTATTTGTTACCAATACTAAATCTCAAGATCCCGCCAACCCCCCCAAGATTATCGAACTGAATTCCTTCTGCGGTTTCGTTTGTTACGAGATGGACTTCTGCTGAAGTTTGCTCTGCAAGTTTCTCAAATTTTTTTAATTTCTCCTTTCCCAATGATTTTGATAAAATTAGTTTCCCAACAGCCCCTTCTTTTAGTCGTTTCTCGGTTTCAACTTCTCCGTACGCAACTTTATTCGGAGTTTTTCCAAGAGCTGAAAAAAACTCGTCCAAAATTTTCTTTTGCTTTATTATTTCTTGTTCTGCTAAAACATCTTGCGATGCATTAACCAATGCTTTTAGTCCAGCCATTTCTGTATCTCCAATGTCCTTCACTGCGATAATTTTTTCTTTAAGTTTTGTTGCTAATTGGCCTGTCTCTAAAAACTCTTCTTTCGTCGGAATTGGGCCTCCGATTAAAATTCCTTTCAGATTTTCCATATTAAAAAAATGCTGTTTCATTGATTCTGCCACCCGCCTAAAAAATTCCTTCGCCAAACCTTCGGTTATTCTATGAAATCTTTGAGAACTCTGACCTCCAGCACGAATCTTCCCAGGCACACCAGAAGTAAGATGCTGTAAAATCTTTATTTCTTTCCCTTCCAATAAACCAATTGTTGCTTCTTTTCTTTCAATAACCAGAAGCCCGTAAATATCATCACTCTGAATCATTTCTTCCAAAGGTTCAAGAACAAACGTCTGGTCGCATCTGTACAATTTTATTTTTAGTGGTTTCGGCGGTTCGATTACCCAAATTTTAATATCTCCTTGTCCCTCTTCACCAGACACATTTCCTGCAAAAATTGCAAGTCCGTTTTTTGGTGTCTTTCCAATAAGTTTTAACTGCCTGCTAATTTTTTCAAGCGCCTCAATAACATTCTTTCTCGTTCCTTTTGATTTAATATTTGCAGCAGTTCCTTTCTCTGTTTCAATTTGTTTCCCAACCTGAGTGAGAGTATAACCTGCAGGAATATACATTGTGATTAACTCTGTATGTCTTCCTCTATATTTTTTAAGCTCTTCAATATTCTGCTCAAGTTCGTATCTTTGTACCTCATCCATACTCAGATTACCAATTAAGTGTTTATTAATGTTTGGAATTTATACAGAGTGTTATTCTATTAAAGCTCCAAATTCTTCTAATAATCAGCATTTCTTAACCCTTAATTTAATTCTTTATTTTGTCCTTGTTATAGTTGCTAATAAGGCAATTGAGCAACCTAAATTGAGCAAGTTTCTGTATAAACCCGTTGGTAAGTTAAGTCAAGGCAAGTGACTACAGCAAGATTCTTTAACAAATTAAATATGATTTCAAACAAATTCAACTCTAAACTCTCCTGATTTTATTTCCTCTGCATTTACAACATGTTGTAAATCTTCAAGCATGTCTTTTAATTTCGCTTGAGTTTCGTCTGGCAATGTCAAAATAATTTTTGCTTTCATGGATTTTTTAGCTTTTGTTTTTTCCTGACGAATTTTCGCAAGAGTGGTGTAGAATATTTCAAGCTCTTCAATTGATTCAAGTTTGTTGTCGGATTCAGGCCATTCACATAAATGGATTGACTTCGTTTTTTCGGTTTTCTTAAAATAATTTTGATAAAGCTCTTCTGTTATGAATGGCATTATAGGTGCTATTAATTTCAATATTGTAAGAAGAGAGTTGTAAAGAGTATACTGGGCAGAAATTTTTTTATCTCCCTCCTCATTATAAACCCTATGCTTAACAATTTCTAAGTAATTATCACAGAAATCTCTCCAAAAAAATCTTTCAATCTCTGATTTTGCTTTTGAATACTCGTAATTTTCATAAAACTTCGTTACCTTCGCCACAACAGAATTTAGTTTTTTCAAAAAAAGTTCGTCGATTTTTTCAAATTTCTTCGGCGGATTTTTATCATAATTTTCCAAATTCATGAAGATAAATCTTGTTGCATTGAAAAGTTTGGTGGAGAATTTTTTACCGGCAATTAAATCTTTTTCTTGATAATCTAAATCTTCTCCAAGTTTTGAGCTTGCAGCCCAGAATCTTAACGCATCTGCTCCGTATTTTTCCAAAACTTCTTGTGGTTGGATTAAATTCCCTTTTGACTTTGACATTTTCTCTCCTTTTAATGTGATAAATCCGGAAACCATTATATTTTCCCAAGGAATTTTATTTTCATGCATTAGCGATTTTGCAATGGTATAGAATGCCCAGGTTCTGATTATGTCGTGTGCTTGCGGTCTTAATGAAAATGGGATTTTAATTTTATTGTCAACTAAAGATGATGCAATTTGTGGAGTTAGTGATGAAGTCATCCAAGTATCTAAAACTTTTATCTCGGGTGTTGCTTTTGAATTGCAATTAGGGCATGTCTTGCTAATCTCTACTGGATCAACTGGCAGTTCTTCCACTGACGGCAAAATAATTTTATTACACTTCTCGCATTTCCAAACAGGAATCGGAACCCCAAAATGTCTATCACGAGAAATAGACCAATCCCACTCCAACCCCCTCACCCAATTCTCATATCTCTTGAACATGAATTCTGGATGCCACTTAATTTTTTTCCCTTGTTCAATAAGCTGTTCTTTCTTGTCAAGTATTTTAATAAACCATTGTTTTGTTGGCAAAAATTCTATTTCTGTTCCACACTTATCATGAACATTAACGACGTGTTTAATTTGCTTTTGTTCTGTAATTAAATTTTTATCTTTCAATTCCTGAAGGATTTTTTTTCTCGCTTCCTTAATCTTCATCCCTTTATAATCTCCAAAATTCAAAGTCCCGTCGGGATTAATGATTATCTTTGGTGTTAATTTATGGCGATTTATAGCATCAACATCAAATTTATCTCCGTAAGAACAAACCATCAAAACACCTGTTCCTTTTTCCATATCTGCAGACTCGTCAGCAATAATTGGAACTTTAAAATTAAATAAAGGCACTTCTGCTTCTTTTCCAATTAATGACTGATACCTCTCATCTCTTGGATTTATGAAAACAGCTACGCAAGCAGGTAATAACTCTGGCCGTGTTGTCGCAATTAACAAATCTTCATTATCAACCTTAAATCTCAAAGTAGAAAATAATGATGGCTGCTCTTTGTCTTCGAGTTCTGCTTGAGCAATTGCTGTCTGGCATTCTGGACACCATAATGTAGGAAATTCTTTTTCATAAATTTCTCCTTGTTTAAATAAATCAATAAAGGATTTTTGTGCAATCTTTCGCGAGTTCTCGTCTATAGTTGAATAATAAATATCATAATCTGCAGAAATCCCAAGCCTCTTCCAATCCTCTATAAAATCTGGAGTTATCTCTTTTAGAGTCTCCAAACACAATTTAATAAATTCTTCTCTTGACATTTCCTTGCTTTTCACATCCTT
>CAYNLR010000038.1:725-5023 GCA_964398135.1 Candidatus Woesearchaeota archaeon | reverse complement strand
ATCTTTTAAGCTTTCGTAAGCCTCTTTAAACCCTACCTCGAGTTTTCTTTTTTTTGTAATGTTGTTGATAAGGTCTGACATTATTTCCTTAACAGATTCTTTATAAACCTGTGTTTTTGATTTTTTCAATTTAATTACGCTTTTTATTATGTAATTATTTTTATTTTTTTTCATTGGCGTTATTTTTTTCTTTAATATTTTTTCAAGTTTGTTTAGTCCTGCTTTATTGGTTATTCCTGTTATTTTCATCTCAAGAGGAATCCAGCCGCTAACCCTTATTGTCGCTTTATCCATCGAGAGAGTGAAATTAGTTTCTTCTATTTCCTGCTGTTTTGTGAAGGAATGGGAGAAATGAGCAAGAGTGTTTTTTGTGTATATTGCTATGCACTCTACTTTATCTTCTTTTCCATTTTTCGTTGAGAAAGATTTGATATGTTTTATGTCTTGAGAAAGAAGGTGTCTGGCTAAATCAAAAAAATGAACACCATGCTCTATCCATATCCCTCCGCTTTTCTTCTTATCCCAAAACCAGTGATTTTCTGGAGGAGCTGCTGCGTAATTTTCAAAATTGAAATTTTGGATTGAGCCAAAGATTCCTTCATCTATAATTTTTTTTAGTTTTTTAATTAAAGGATTTTTTCTTAAAAGATAGTCAATAGTGAAATGGCTTTTATTTTCTTTTAGGGCTTTTTTAATTTCTTCAGCTTGTTTTAAGGTTATTGATAAAGGTTTTTCGCATAAGACAGCTTTTTTGTTTTTTATCGCTTCTATAGAAATTTTTGCATGGAGGAACGGAGGGGTGGCTATAACAATTACATCAATTTCCTTTAATTTTATTATCTCGTGATAATTTGTTGAATATTTCGGAATGTTAAACCTGCTTGCTATTTCTTTGATTTGATTTTCATTTCTCGAAGAGATAGCATAAATCTCAACATTTTTCATTTCTTTATAAGAAGACAAAAGAAATCTACCAAATCTTCCTACGCCTATTATTCCTATCTTCAACTTTTTCATTTATTAATTAAATCAATATTAGATTTAAATTTATTGTTAAGCATTATTTTAATTTCTGCACTGGAATTTTATTTGATTTAGGATGCGCTGACCGGGATTTGAACCCGGGTCGCGAGCTTTTTCCTTTTGTATCTTGGGAAGCTCGAATCATACCACTAGACCATCAGCGCCGGATTTTTAAATGACATATTTCACAATACAACAATTTTTTTAAATATTCTGATGTTTTTTGGGTGATGGAAATAACACCAAAATTGTTGTGGTATATGAGAGCAATAGATACAGTATACAATCGTCCTGGTTTTGAATGGACTTTTTTAATAATAAATCGGAAAGAGAGAATAGAGAGCATCAGAACAAGATTAAATGAGCAATTATGGCCGATTATTGAAATAAATGAAAGAGATTCTGGAAAAATTCAGAATTCGCGATTATTTTATGAATTATTTTCAATAGTATGTAATAAATCAGAAATTGATTTTGGGAATGTTTATAGAGGTTTGATAAAAAAAGATGAACGACTACGCCCGGGAAAAACTTCAAAGAAGTTATTAAATCTTTGCGATAAAATTGCTCAGGGAAAAATTTAATCATTCTCTAAAATTTTGTTAATTTTGTTATTCAGCGAATCCTAAAAATGAATCGTGTGTAAATGGGAAAGAAATATTAACGACAAAAAAGCGAAAAAATTTAAAAATATTGAGCGAATAAAAATTTAAAATGAAAAAATTAATACCATTGATATTGTTGACATTATTTGGAGTCTTGCCTTTTATCTCAGCCCAATCTTCTAATCAAGAAAAAATATGTTTTGTTTATTTCACAGGAATTGGATGCCCTCATTGTGCAAAAACTGATCCTGTTGTGCTTATTAATTTGCTAAGAGAACATCCAAATATTTTTGCGATAGAATATGAAATTTATCAACAGCAAGAAAATGCTCCTCTACTTTTAGAGTATAATGATAAATATGATTCAGGATTAGGAGTTCCTTTGATAATTTTGAGTAGAGAAAAACATATTATTGGCGACAACCCTATCCTGAATAATTTAAATAAAATCACAGCACAAAAAAATCCGTGTCCATTAATTAATGGCTCATCTGTTGATTTTGAAAATCTCGATTTGACTGCTTTGCCCGGAAATCCTAAGATATGGAGAGACGAGAGGATTTTAATAAAAGTTAACGGCAGCGGGAACAATGAATTATTAAAAAGTTTGTTGACTTCTTCTGACATCTCTTCTGTTCTCAAAAAAGTTAATTATACTGTTATTGAGCCAATACCTGCTCCACTTTCCGGAAGAAATGTATATTTCAATAATGCTGTTTTATTAGATGGTTGGATATTTGAGTGGAATGGTGCAGAACAAATAGCAGAAAACGCTTCTCAAACACAAATAAATCAGGCTACAAGCGGATCAGAAAAAATAAAAACAAAGCTTACATTTGTAAAACTTATTTCTTTAGCTGCGGTAGACGCGATAAACCCTTGTGCTTTAGCTGTCTTAACTTTAATGCTAATTGCTATTCTAACTTATAATCCAAAAAAGAAAAGAAATGTGCTATTAGCTGGATTTGCTTTTACTATTTCTGTCTTTGTTATGTATTTATTTTATGGTTTGGTTATTATAAAATTCTTTCAGATTGTTCAAGCTTTAACATCGGTAAAGTTATGGCTTTATAAAATCCTCGGTTTCTTTGCTATAATCTTGGGAGTTTTAAATATAAAGGATTTCATAAGATACAAGCCAGGAGGATTTGGAACAGAAATGCCTTTATTATTAAGACCAAAAGTTAAGAAAATAATTTACGGAATAACCTCTCCAAAAGGAGCTTTTTTGGTTGGGATTTTTGTAACCCTATTCCTTTTACCTTGTACCATCGGACCTTATGTTATAGCTGGTGGAATTTTGTCTGCATTTGAAATAATCAAAACAATTCCGCCTTTACTTCTTTACAATATAATTTTTGTCCTACCGATGATTGCAATAACCTTAATAGTCTATGCAGGCTTTGCGAAGGTTGAGGATGTGTCTGGATGGAAAGAGAAAAATATCAAAAAACTGCATTTAATTGCAGGCATCATTATGTTTGTTTTGGGTGTATTAATGGTTTTAGGATTAGTATGATAGGTCATTACAACCTTTAATAAATCTCGAGGGTTTTGCCTTTACGAATTGTGAGGATTTTATTTTTCACTCTTTTTTTTAATTGTTTGTCGAGAGTTGCTATGACAATTTTCTTATTTGCAGCATAATCTATTATTGCGTCGTCGACATTTTTGCATTTTGATTTTATAATTTTTATATCAGAATTTTTAATAATCTCTATTCCAAATTTTGCGGCTTTTCTGTCTTTAATTTTTTCACCAGCTCTTTCTGATATTTTTTTTAATTCCTCTAAAACCCCCTCCAACACCACCCACTCAATTTTCTCGTCAAAAAGTTCTTCAGCCAAATTAATAAAGTCAATCTTCTGCTTCACACAACTCACAACAAAATTTGTGTCTAAGAGAATTTTCATAAAAATAAGAGAGGACAAATGTTTAAATAATTATCTTATTTTAATATCTCATGCAAGAAATTGAAAATGTTTTGAGGATTTTTAGGGAAGCAAAAGAAGCTATTAAAAATAATGATTCTTATAAAATGAAACAACTCTCGCAGCAAACAATTCATTCTGCTACAATTTATCAAGACCCTGATAACATTATAGTAGCTGTTTTGATTTACTCGTTAGGAAAAATTATTGAAAGAGAACACTACAAAAAAATGAATGGCTGGGATTCATTTTATAAAAATGTTACGAGAGAATTAGAGAAAACTATTTCTTGCCTTGAAAAAAAAGATTTGGAAGGTTTTAGATTATCTGTCGGGAAAATCAGAAATTTTGTTAATAAAATACCCGGAGATTTAAGAGGTTATATCCAAGATGTTTTTAGAAAAGCAGGAATTAATAAAGCGTTTAAGATTTATGAACACGGACTAAGCTCAGAGCAAACAGCTAAACTACTCGGAATATCTTTATGGGACCTTGCAACCTATATTGGACAATCTTCAATTAGCGAGGCAAAAGTCAGTGAAAGTTTGCCTGTAAAAGAAAGGATTAAATATGCCGAGGAGATTTTTAAATGAAACAAAAATATTTAATCTTTGATGCAGGACCGATTATCTCGATGACTATGAGCGGAATGCTGCCGATTCTCGAAAAACTTAATAAAGAATTTAAGGGAGAATTTATTTTAACAAGGGCAGGGTATATCTGTCAAAGGAGGAATTGG
>CAYNLR010000038.1:0-715 GCA_964398135.1 Candidatus Woesearchaeota archaeon | reverse complement strand
AAGGGAGAATTTATTCTAACACCAGAAGTTAAAAAAGAAGTTGTGGATAAGCCTCTAAAAATAAAAAAATATAAGTTAGAGGGTATTGAGGTTCAGAATTTAATTAATAAAGGGGTTCTTCGGATGTCGTCAAAATTTATTCCAGATTCTCAACTTGCCAAGCACACCAACAAAATCATGAAATTAGCAAATAGTTCATTTAAAGTTGATGGCCAGAGCATAAAACTAATTCATCGAGGAGAAGCGTCTTGTCTCGCATTTTCTCAGCTATGTAAAAGCGAAAAAAATCTCATTGTTATTGACGAGAGAACAACAAGAATGTTAGCTGAAGCTCCAGAAAAACTAAAAAATTTGATGGAGAGGAAACTCCATGTAAAAATAAAGATTGAAAAGCAAAAAATAGAAAAATTCAAAAACTTCAGATTTATTCGCTCTACAGAATTGGTTTATATTGCTTATAAAAAAAATTTATTTGACCTAAAAAAAGATAAAAATTTGTTGGATGCTTTACTCTATTCTTTGAAATTTAAAGGAACAGCGATTTCTTCTCGAGAAATCTCGGAAATAAAAAATTTGGTTTAATTTTTATTTTGCTTAATTATTTCTTTGTCTTTAATCTTGGATATTTCAAAACCCTCTTCTTAAACTTTATAGTGCCATAAATAAATTTTAAAGCTCGTCGGGTTTCATTTTAAAGCAAGCTGTTAATTAAGTT
>CAYNLR010000037.1:0-5068 GCA_964398135.1 Candidatus Woesearchaeota archaeon | reverse complement strand
GCTTAAAAACAGCTGTTCCTTCTGGCATTTTTCACTTGTATTATTTAAAAAATAGAGAATATTTAAATGTTTTCGTAATCTCTGAAAGAAGAATTTAGACGCTTCTTTGTTTATGATAGAATGCCTTGACATATAAGCCGGAGAATGATTCAGTGAAGAAAAATTCTGCTAAAATCGAGAATGAATTCGATTTTTAAAAATTAAAATCTTATTTTTTGTTATAGCAATCCCAACAAAGCCACCTGCCATCGTCATTATAAAGCAAATCAAACTCACCGCACTCTTCACACAGCCCCTGCTTTCTTTCAATCCGCATTTTTTCACCACGCTTTAATTTTTCTGTCTCCTCTTTAATTTTCATATTCTCAGCAATCAATTCATAAAGTCCTGGGTCAATTCTTAAAATATCTTTTATTGTTAGCATTCCTATAACTTTTTTATTTTCAACAACAGGCAATCTTCTAATTTTCTTTTTTTTCATTCGTTCAAGTGCTTCAACAATATCTGCTGACGGCTTTATCACAACATCCTTTCTTTTCATTAAATCTTTAGCCAGAATTTTGTCTAAATCTTTTTTCGATTTTTTAACAATTGCCCAAATAATATCTTTTTCAGTTAAAATTCCTTTAAGGGTGTCACCCTCTTTAATAATTAAACTTCCAACTCTTTTTTTAACCATTGTTTTTGCGCATTTCTTAAGGTCTGTGTCAGGAGAAACATAGACGAAATTTCTTGTCATTAAATCCCCAACTTTCACTCCTGTCTTTGGCGTTTTCAATTTCATTTTCATTCTAAGGTTTTGTTTTTTAAATAGTTTTCCATTGCAAAATCCTAATAAAATTACAACTTTAAAATTACTATTTATTGCGAGACTTTACAAAAACTTCTTAGCTAAGCCCTGAAACAAAACACAAACCACTTATAAAAATTTTCCAATAACTACCTAATTTGAGTGAAACTTGCGTCGAGATTTTTTGGGAAGATACCTAACTTTTTCAGCCAATTTATTAACCTTTCTTGAGTAGGTGTGGAGATGCAGAGGATATCTCAGGATAGATTTAATTTTTGCTTTCTTATACATTTGCTTAAAAATTTTTAAAATGTCGCGGTCAAGACTAACCAAGTGAACTGGCGCTTTTGAGCAAAGATAAAAAGCTGCTGCAACAAGTTTTTCATCTGTATATGATTCGTTTTTTCTGATATTATACATTTTTGATAAATTAATTACAGTGTTTGCTATTTCTCCATATTCATTATTTAATGAAATGCATCTTTTTTTCAAATATCTTAGATTTGTCATGATAACATTTGAATAATCTCTGAGCAACATTAAATTTTCCGACTCCTCTTCCAAATCCCCAAAATCTTCGCTCTTCAAATGCTTCTTAAGTCTTTCCAATCTATTATTGTGGTGATTTATTGAATTATTAATAATCCGTAAGAGGGTGGAGTGTTCTTTATAAACTTCCGGGATTGTTTGAATATTCGGATATTGATTGATTAACCGGGTTAATTCTACACAATAATTTATTTCTCTTTTTACTCTCTCATGATCCAAGGATAAGGATTTTTTACATGTATAAATCTCTTTTGGAAGAGGAATCTCATTTTTATTTTCATGATTAAGTATATTTGTATCTAACAAAACTTTTTCATTCCTCTGTGCTAAATTTTCAAGATATTTTATTTTTTCCACCCACTCCTGCATATAATTAATTTCATAAGTTAATTATTTAAACTTATTTTTTTTAATTTAATTATGAAAGGGTTAAATAGCGAGAATATTCAGAAAATAATCCACGGCAAAAGAACATTCGGGCAAAAAGCTGCGGATATATTGACGAAGTGGGCTGGAAGCTGGGCGTTTATAATTGGACTTTGTATTTTTCTCGCATCGTGGATGATAATAAATGTTTATGTATTGGTGGATGGTTGGGACCCTTATCCTTTTATTTTGCTTAATCTTGTTTTATCCTGTCTTGCGGCAATTCAAGCTCCGATAATTTTAATGAGTCAGAATAGAGCAGCTGAAAAAGATAGGGCAAAGGCAGATTATGATTACAGGATTAATAGAAAATCAGAACAAGAGATTGAAGAAATTAAAAAGCAATTGAATAGAATTGAGAGAAAACTAATAAATAAACTACAGCATTAACATTATTTCTGGTTGCAGATTCTATTATTAAGTGAATTTTTAACAGATTATTTGTTTATTCCAACACTGCTTTTATTCTTCTGATTCCTGCTGCAACTGATTCTTCTTTCTTAATCTTAAATCTTCCCAATTCTTTTGTATTACTAACATGCGGCCCTGCACAAATTTCTATTGAAAAATCTCCGATTGAATAAACCTTAACCCTCTCTCCATATTTATTCTCAAAAACTCCTTGAGCTCCTCTTTTTTTCGCCTCTTCTAAACTCATCTCCTCCATTTTTACTGGCAAAGCTTGCTGGATTTTTTCATTAACCAAATCCTCAACTTTTTTTATTTCTTCTGGCGTGAGTTTTCTGTGAAAGTTAAAATCAAATCTTAGTCGTTCTGGCGTAATATTGGAACCGCATTGATGGATATTTGGGTCATTCAAAACAACTCTTAGTGCCTGATTCAATAAATGAGTTGCTGTATGGAGTTTTGTTGTTTGCTCGCTATTGTCAGCAAGTCCTGATTTAAATCTGCCTGCTGAAGCTGTTCTGCTCAGTTCTTGATGTTTTTTTAGCTCTTCTTCAAAACCTTTTTCATCTACCTCAATATTTCTCTCTTTTGCCAGCTCTTTAATCATTTCCAACGGAAATCCATAAGACTGGTAGAGCAAGAATGCTTCTTTTCCTCCTATCTTTTTGCTCTTCGCCATCATCTCGAATTTTTTTAAACCTTTGTCAAGTGTTTTTCTGAATCTCTCTTCCTCTCTTTTTAATTCTGAAAATATTCTCTCCGGATTTTTCAAAATTTCATAGTCATCGTAAATCTTAATAACCTGTTTTGCAATTTTGGTAGTTGGGTCTGAGTTAGCAATGTCAACACCTAAAAGCCTGAGATATCTTATCGCTCTCCTTATTAATCGTCTTAAAACATAGCCTTGCTCTTTATTGCTTGGTGTTACTCCGTCGGCAAGAATGAAGACAGCCGCTTTTATATGGTCTGCTATAATCCTCATCTCTCTCTTATTTTCCTCATATTTTTTTCCAGAAATCTTTTCTATTTCTTCAATTAGAGGTTTCCACATATCAGCAAGGTAATTATCTTCTAAATTGTTTAAAACAGCTACAGTCCTCTCGACACCCATTCCTGTATCAACATTTTTTTGTTTTGCAATATTGTAATTTCCTTTTTCATCTTTATTATATTCCATAAAAACATCATTCCATATTTCTATACCATTAACAAACATTTCTGTATCTGGGCCGCAAGGTCCTGTTTTTCCTGCCGGCCCCCACCAGTTATCCTCTTTCCCCAAAAATTTAATTTTGTTAATCCCAAGCGATTTCCAAATCTCAGCTGATTCTACATCTCTTGGTGCGTCTTTATCTCCTGCAAAACAAGTCACAGAAATTTTTTCCTTCGGTATTTTCAAAATTTTTGTTAAAAATTCAGCGCTATATTCAATTGCTTCTTTTTTCCAGTAATCTCCTAAGCTCCAATTTCCAAGCATTTCAAAAAAAGTGTGATGGTGTGTGTCACCAACTTTTTCAATGTCTCCGGTTCTTACGCACCTCTGAACATTAACCAATCTCTTTCCGAGCGGATGTTTTTCACCGAGTAAAAAAGGAACAAGAGGATGCATTCCAGCGGTTGTAAATAAAACTGTTGGATCATTTTCTGGAATAAGAGAAGCATTCTTAATTTCTTTATGACCTTTTGATTTGAAAAAATCAATATATTTTTTTATGAGTTGTTTTCTGTCCATAATAGAACAATCAAAATTTCATTTATTAAACTTTGCTATTACCTGCTTAAAGGAATTCTCTCGTCAATGGAAGTATAAGCAAGAACATTTGTGTAATCCCTCCACCATCTTCATAAACAACAACCTCTTTCTTTCTGATATTTTCTTTAGCAAAGGAGTGTAGTATTCTATAGACAAATTTCCATCAGCATCATCAACAATTTCTAATTAACTATTATAAACATTGCCTACATACTTTAACAAACCCGCATTGAAATAAAGCTGTAAAACATCTAACTATTAATTTTATTTAATCACCCGCTTTATGATTTTGTTTCACAATTAGGATTCTTAAATTACCAAAAAACAATTTTATAAAACAAACTATACACTAAATAACAATAATGTTTATAAATAAATTTTAAACCATAAAATTTATAAAAAGCATGATAATTAATTTTGAAGAAAATGACAGAAAAACCAATTTATGTTTTACCGGAGGACGTGCAAAGGATTCTCGGGAAGGATGCTCAGAGAAACAACATTCTTGCAGCTAAGATAATCGCAGAAACAATTAAGACAACTCTCGGTCCAAAAGGCATGGATAAAATGCTTGTTGATTCTGCGGGCAATATAATAGTTACTAATGACGGAGTTACGATTCTTGAAGAAATGGAGATTAAGCATCCTGCTGCAAAAATGGTTGTAGAGATTGCAAAAACTCAAGAAGAAGAAGTTTCCGACGGAACAACAACAGCTGTCATGCTTGCTGGAAAGTTTCTTGAAAATGCTGAAAAACTTTTAGACCAAAAAATCCATCCAGCGATTATTGCAAGAGGTTATAGAAAAGCTGCGGAAAAAGCTCAAGAAATCTTGCAAGAACTTGCGGTTGAAGTTTCAACAGAAGAAGAATTATTAAAAATTGCTCAAACAGCAATGACAGGCAAGGGTGCGGAATATGTTAAAGAAAGATTTGATGATATTATTGTTAATGCGATAAAGATGGTTTCTGAAAACGGAAAGGTTGATTTAGATGATATTAAAATAGAGAAACAAAAAGGAGAGGCGGTTGAAAACACAGAACTTATTCAAGGAATTGTCCTTGACAAAGAAAGAATTTCATCAGAAATGCCGGTTAGAGTTGAGAATGCTAAAATAGCTTTAATCGATTCTGCTTTAGAAAT
>CAYNLR010000036.1:0-5275 GCA_964398135.1 Candidatus Woesearchaeota archaeon | reverse complement strand
TATCAATATCAGTAATATCGTTTCTTGTGCTTCCATTAGTAATGTTCCTTCCAATTTCTTGCAAAGAAAACCAGTCGATATCGCTTTCGCTGTCTGCTATAAAGATATTACCATCAAAAGTTGATTCATTAAACCATACGCTCATATTAAAAAGAGAATAACTTGACAAAATTTTAGTTATGCTTATATTTCCGTAAAATTCCTGCCATGCTCCTACATCAATAGATTTATTATTTTTGTTATTGCTTTCGTTTGCTTCTGTGATTGAATTGTTAACATCCGCGACAACAAAAATATTTGATGGTCCAATTTCCGCATTCCAGCTAACATTAACCGTAACATTTGAAAGTCCTGAAACCGAGGTTGTTTTATTGCCATTTATTTGCTCGCCATTTAAGTCCGGGTCGCTGTTATAAAATCCGACTAAAAAATTATTAGCATCTCCACAACCAAGATTCACGATTGTGGCATTAATAATGACTTCTTCATTTTCCATTGGGTCGAGATTACTAAAACTAATTCCATTAGCATAGACAACGAGATCTGGAAAAGATGAATAATCGTTTAAAATTTCAGAAGTCAGGTTGTTGGAATTACCAGCGCTATCATTAGCAATGCAATTAAATCTCCATTCTCCTACTTCATTAACTAAAATATCTGAATAATAAACATTGTTTGAGTAGGTTGTAGAATAATTCTGCTTTCCGCTCGGTTTTATTGCTTCTATTATTACACTATCAATTCCTGATAAGCTGTCAGTAGCACTGCAATTAACCCTAACATAAGATGTTCCGCATACATAACTCTCGTTGATTGCAACATAACTAATCTCTGGTGGAGTTTTATCAATAGTTAAGGTGAAATTGTTTTCCGCAAACCTGCTTACTCCAAGGTCGTCGCTAACAAGACAATTCCATTCATATGTTCCTTCACTGAGAGATTTTGTGAATAGCACAGAACCGTTTCCGCCGCTTACAGATTTTGTTTCGTTTGCATGCCACCCCCCTCCCCAATTTCCGTATAAAGTAACATTAGCTGCATTCGAATCTAAGTCGTTAAAAGAACAATTAAAGTTAATTGTATCAGAAGATAGATTAGCATGATTTGGTGGAAGATTTAAAGTAACATTCGGCGGGCTATTTAAAGTCAAATTTTCCATAACATCAAATCCTGCTCCGCTTACAGTCAAATTTCTAAAATCAGTTAAATAACCGTCTCCTTCATCAAAAACCTTAACACGGATTTCATCTCCTACATCACATCCATTATCTAATAACTCGCAATCAATCATATAAATATTATCCACCCCCGAATTCCCCTCAGGCCCGATAATATCAGTCAAATTATCTTCAAGTCCTACTGCAGGATTCCACAACACAATTGTCCTGCCGTTTGCACTAGTTCCGTCTCGTGCATCATTCACAATTCCGATGATAAAATGGGCTGCAGAACTAATAGGTAAAATTAAGAATATCCAAAATGCTGTGAACAATAAAATTAAGAATCTCATTTTCCACCGCTCATAGGAGGAAGTATTAAGGTTGAATTTTCTTTCACAATAATTTCGTATTTTTTATTTTTCTGAATAATAAAATTCTTGCCAACTCCACCAAAAACATTTACATAGCCGATTGTTTTATTGTTTTCTGTGTAAGAAATTGCCTCTATCGAAGGATTCAATTTAATCAAGGTTTCCGCATAAAATGGCTCTGTAAAATTAAACACAACAAAATTTTTTCCTTTAGATAAATTCAATTGAACGCTCTCGGATAAAGCACTAAAAGAGAGGATTATAATTAAAAGAATAACTAAAATCTTATTTCTCATCTTCAACCTCCTCCTTAATTTTTTCAAATTCTGACATTTTTTTCTTAAAATCATCTGATAAACCCTCATATATTTTTTCTAATTTCTTTAATAATTCTTTATCTTTACTAATTTTAAGTTCTTCTAATTTGTTTTTGAGAATTGACGCGAGAATGGAATCGTGCAAGAATTTAACCTTATCATGAACTTTCTTTTTATCTTTATTGTTTAGATTTTTGTAATCTTCTGTAATTGAAACATAAATTTCGCGCGCCTTCTTAATATCTTTTTTATCTAAAAGCTCTAATGCTTTTTCAACCTTGCCGAAAATTCTCAAAGAAGATTCCGAGCCTTTTTTCTTAAGATAGACAAAATAAACAATTAAACCAAGTATAACTACCAATCCTACACCAATTCCAGGATATTTTATTTTATCAGCACTAAGCAAGAAATAGCCGGTAATTCCAGGACTTTGTTCTTCCTCCTCCCAAATATGAACAAACGCAAACCCTATATCTTTCAAAGAGCTTATCTCTGCTTCTTTCTCGAAGAAATAAATTATTTGCTTGGTATCAGAACCAAAAGATAAAACAGGGTCGTTCTTTATAATTTTATAATTTGCATTCTTAAAACTTAATTCAGAAGCACTTTCTACAACCTCTTTTGGAATAATCTCGACGAAAACTCCTCTATCTTTCTCTAATTCTGCATTTATGTCTCTCTTAACAAGAGAGAAGCTTTTTCTGGAACCGTCTAAATAAACAATCTCAATTACAGCATAATAATTATTTACAACCAAACCAGAATCTTTAATAATCTTCATGCTCTCTTTTACACTCTTATCTTTTTCTTTTTCAGATATCTCTGGTTTTATCTCCAAAATTGATTCTTCTATTTTTTCCTCGCTCATCTCAACACTGTCACTTCCTTCCTTCAAAACAACCAAATCTTCAGGAATTTCTTTTCTTATGATATTTAATTTTAATCTTGAAGAACTAATTTTTTTATCCAGCTCGTCTTTCGTTAAATCTTGAAGCTTAAATTTTTCAACATCTCTTTTTAAAGATTCCAATTCGTGCTTTTTATTCTCAATTTCTCTGTCTAAACCGAGGTATGAAAAAAAATCTTTTTTCTTTCCTGATATGGAATTTTCAACAACACTGATTTCGGATAAAACAGAATCTATTTCAGATAAAAAATTATCAACAAATCCTCTCAATTGTACTGACAATCCTGTTGAAATAGAGGTATTATCAACTAATGCTGTAGCATAAACTTCTCTTGACAATTCGCCTTCATTGCCAGCCTCATCAACAGCGGAAATTCTATAATAATAGGTTTTTCCTTTCTCAACGCCGCGATCATAAAAAGGACTTTCCTCAGTTGTTGTGTAAAAGTGTGTGTAATCTACGTTAGGAGATTCTGACCTATAAATTTTAAATTTTTCAACTTCCTCATCAAAATACCAACTTAATCTTATTTCTCCTACATAACCAACAGCACTTAAATCAGCAATAACTCCTGGTTTGGAGGTATCAATCAAAAAAGACTCTCCGGTATTAATCTCTTCTCCTACCCTTCCCTCTAAATCCACTGCACTAAACTTAAAAGAAAGTATAGATTCTTTCAAATCTTCTGGAATTATAATATATCCGTCCCATTCCTGACCAGAGCCTGTCAAAAAAACTTTTTTATAAACAATTCCGTCGAAAGAATATGAAAGAGATGGCTTTTTAATAATTGGTTTAGAAACAACCAAGTGGACTTTAACTTTTCCTGCTCTTAAAGGCTCTTCTTTATCTAAAAAAATATCTGCACTAACAAGCGAATCAATTTTAAAAACAACTTTTAATGCTGGCGGCTCTGTGTAATTATCAGGATCCTCAACACACTTAACATAATAAGTATATATTGCTCCGTCTTTTAATTTAGTAAAACTTTTTTCATGAACCTTTCCTAAACTCGGATCAAAACTTCCTTCCATTGTATCGTAAGAAACATTTTGCTCGCTATACTTACAAACAGAATTGACTTCTGTATTCACTCTCAATAAAACAGAATTAAAATTAAATGTTCCTTCTTTATACCCGTCTCCAGGATAAGAAACACTCATTATTGATTGGCCAGCTGCACTAACCAAAACTAAATTTAAGAACATAACAACCAATATTCCTATCTTCTTAAAAACCATCTTTTATCCTCCTCAATCTTTTGTAATATAACTCCCTCTCTTTTCTAATTTTATATATTAAATAAATAAACAAGGATATAAAAAATATATAGATAATCCAAATTAATGAGCGGAATTCAAATTTTTCTGAAACAACTTCCACAATTGCGCTTGACTCGAAAGTTTTTTTTCCGCTATAAAAAACTCTTCCGCTAATAACATATTTCCCTGGCTTTTTTGGAGTGAAATAAAAATTAAAATCATTCGTGCTGGCAACCGGCACCCTTGCTTTTTCGCTTTCAAGTATCTGGATTATTTTGCCTTCTCTTGTAATTTTTCCTTTAAACCAAGCTTCTACCTCTTTTTCTCCTGTATTCTTGAATTTAACAATCAAAGGAATTGTCTCGCCGACTTTAGCGCTTTTTCTAACAAGAATCTCTGATAAAACTCCTGAAGCTTTTAATGCTCCCTCCTCTAAAATATCGAATGTCAATGTTTTAGAAAAATAACACTCAGGCACAATAAAATCTGCCCAGTATTGCCCAATCTCTAAGCCATTTGAGCTGATTCTGAAACTAACATTTCCTTCAGTTGTCGGCAGAATATTCTCGCCATAAAAATCTTTGCTTTTAATAACACTTATCTGGTCTTTGTCCCAGATATCTATTGTTACCCTTGGCCTTAATCTTATATTTCCCTCGTTTTTAATCTTGGCAGAAAAAACAATATCATCTCCTTGTTCAGCAGATTCTACTTTAACAGAATAAACACTACAACTCACAACCTCAATATCTGTAACCTCAACATTTATAGCTAAATCAAGAGTTGACCTAACAATTCCGACGAGATGCTTTTCAATTCCTTCTCCTACTCCGCCTGTTTTTACACTTACAAAACCAGAATAATTTCCATTCGGTATATCAGATGGAGGAGTAACAAAAATTCCTAAATAATAAGGCTTATTCCTCGAAACATTAAAGCTTTTTGCAGAAAAATTCAGCCAGTCTTTTATCTCGCCGCGTGGCACAACCTCAACCCCAACTGGCTTATCGCTATCAACAGAAATAATGACCCATCTCTCAGCATAACCACCCCTCAATACATTTTTAAAATCCACAGATGCAGGACTTATCCCGAGATTAAAAGCTGAAATAATCTTTACATTAAAAAATATAATTGCAAGTATCAAGATTATTAATCTTACCTCTTTTTCCACAACTTTTTTAGTTCCCATTTAACCCTCGGCTTGTTGAACAGCTCCGAATACGATATTTCCTTGGCAAGTTCCGCCAACTCCTA
>CAYNLR010000035.1:0-5328 GCA_964398135.1 Candidatus Woesearchaeota archaeon | reverse complement strand
GCTTGTTGAACAGCTCCGAATACGATATTTCCTTGGCAAGTTCCGCCAACTCCTATTGGAACATAAATTCTCCAGTAAGTTTCATTTATTGCATCATTTATTGAATCGTTCTGTCTGTAATCGAGATTGAATTCTCTCACAACCGGACTGCTTGTTAGATTTACATACAAGCTTTCAAAGTTTGATAAATCCAATGCTCCGGGATTTGATTCAGTAAGATTATATTTCTCATAATCTATTAAAATATTTCCTCCCAAACTGCAATTCATCGCAAACCCATCACCTTCGCTAATTGCATACCCATACAAACTCAAATTAATCTTAACATTTCCGTAATTCGTAACATTAAGTATTTTTTCTTGGGAAACATAAGTAGAATTAACTATTCCGTAATCTAAACTTTCTGGAAGTCCAACAGCTAATAAGCTCTCTACTATTGTTGTGTTTGATCCGAAAGTATTATAATCAGAATAATCCGTCACATTAACGCTACAATTCCATTCTCCATGATTTGCATAATACCAAACATTAAACAAGCAATGAGCAAGAGCTGTATTTTCATCCCCGTAACTCGTATCAATGTAGCAACTTTCATTAGTATAATGATAATTATTGTCGTCCGAATCGTCATAAGAAGAAGCGTTGTAAAATAATTTTGCACTAACATTTTTTATATCAATATCTGTATCAAAATCTTCTATCTCGACAGTACAATTAACAACTTTGGTATTGTTTGGTATTAGAACAACTAAACCTCCATCAACATTTATGCTCTTGATAATCGGAGCAGATGCTCCAACTTCTAATTCGCTGCTCATTGTTGCATTCCCCCCAACATCTGCATAAGCGCTATTTAAAATAAATAAAAAAAAAGAAAAAAAGAGGGAAAAGATAATAACATCTAAAATTAAGATTTTCAAATACAACTTTCTCTCTTCCTCTTTTTTTCTATCTCTCTGCTTCCTCCCCATTCTTTAATGGCGTGTTTACGCATTCAACTCGATGTAAAAGTAATATGTTGTAGTTGAAGAATCTCCGTTATGGCCATCCTCTAATACTAACATCTCAAAATCTGTGCTTGCGTCGTTAAATCCTGTTGTATCATCACTTAAAATTGATGCAAACACAGGGATATCGTTAGTGCTGTCGTACAATAATACTTCATCAAAAGTCCCGACGCCTGCATTGTTGAATAGTTTTGTATTTTTACACTCTCCTGAGCTGAAAGATATTGTTCCAACAGCAAACGCTGGGTGGTTATTAAGGTTGAAAGTTTCGTCAACACCATCTACATCGTCTGGAGCTATATTATAAGCAGATTCTAAACCTGTTACATTCAATTCTGTTGTGGATGTAAAGTTAAAACATTCTATGCTGCTCCATGATACAGTGCTTTGGTTAACTGCATAAACCTCTCCTTCTGCATTCACTTGTGACCAATTGTACATCACATTACCGTTTGCATCAGCTAACTGGATAGTACCAGAAACATTACCGAAGTAACCCTGCCAGGATTGAGTTGTTGAATAACCAAAGATATTAAGCTCTGTTACATTTCCTGCTTGTGCTGGCACTGCTGCCGGAGCATCTGGTTGGGCTCTTTCAGATCCAACCTCAGTAACATTCGCGCCAAAAGGAGAAATTGAAGCAGCCTTATTTACAAAAAAACAAATCATTATCACTAAGATTATCACCAAAATTCCTATTCTGAATGAATCCCTCTTTTTTCCCATAATCAATTTTCTCCTTCTTCTTTTAATAAATTTAACACAGCAATCTGTATAAATTGTTTATCGGAAGGGTACTTAATTAAATTAATCTTTTTCTTCTTTCTAAATTTTTTTATTCTCTCTAATAAATATTCATCAATTCTCACTTTTTTATCTGCCATTTGGGTACTTTATGGGTACAAAAAGTACCCTTTATTTAAAAGTTTTTCGGTTTCATGACGTTCCATTTTGTATAGCTCAAAAAATTTACAAGCAATTAATAAACAAAAAATTCCTCTCCAAAATGTATTTCTTTCTTCATATTAATCCCGATTCTATCATAAAGCTCTTGCGTCAATAAAATCTTGCCTTCAGAAAAATCAACAATTCTTTTCGTCTCATCAGCCAATCTCTTAAGAAAACTAATTTTATTCTCGTATTTTTTAGAATTCAAAGCAATTGCAAACCCAATTCTTTTTTCAATAGCTCTTGCTCTCACCTCTCTTGCTAAATTAAATATTTTCAATCCTGCTTTCTCGTCAGATGAATAAAATAAAACAAAATATAAATTTTTTTTAATTCTTGTAAAAGACAGGCCATATTTTTTGGCAATGTCTTCAATTTCAAAGTATCTGTCAAACTTAAAAAATCCTATATAAGCAAGCCTCTCTGCTTTTTCTCCGGCTTTTTGCTTTATCTCTGATTTTCGTTGAGTTAAATGAGTTGATTTTTCAAACCTCTTGAAAAATTTTCTTAACCACATAAAAATTTTTTTCCTGTTAATTAGAAGAATTGCTAAAAAAATGAAAATAAAAAAAATAAAATAACTAATAGTCTTTATTTTTAAATCAGAAAAAACTGCAAAACCAGTAATAAGAGGTATATTGTAAAAATCTTTAGAAAACTCTTGCCCAGCAATACTTAAATTATACACCCCATTAAAATCAAGTCTGTGTTGCTTTGACTCGCCGATATCTAAATCAACATTAATCGGAATTTTTTCTTCATAAGTTGAATTTTTTATAAAAATATCTATCACACCCTCATACTTCAAATTTCCAATATTTTTTATATTTACATAACTTCTCCCGTCTTTTTCAACAATCTCTATGTCAATTGCTTTATTGTCTAAAACAAATATTGGCTTGGTCTCAGAAAGATTTCCATAATATGCAACAATCTCCCACCTTCCGCGCGTAGAGTTTCCTACAAAAAAATAGCCAGCTTCTTCATTATTTTTTAAAGATTCTTCAAAAACAATATCCCTATCGGGATTCCATAACCTAACCATCACACTCTCGTTAAAAACCTGCTTTCTCGCCTGATCCAATAAAATTGCTTTTATCGAGAAATTAGAAGGCGGCTTTACGGATTCGTTTGATATAATTTCTATGTACGTTGGTTTTGGGTTTATTTTTATTTTTTTAATTTCTTTCCCATAGTTTATAATTTCTTCTTTATCATTTTTTTCAATACCCTCGACAATTACCTCATATTCTTTCGGAAAAGTATCGTTACTTATCATAAAATTAACTAAAAAATTTCCATGTTCGACTTCAATTGTTTTATTTATTATCCCTTCAATAGAAACCCTCACAATTCCGTCTAAAGGATTGCCGTTTTTCTTAATCGCGCTTCCGTTAATCACAACCTCTTCCAACGGAAAAAAGAATTGATTATTTAAATTATAATTAATTGAGATTTCATCGCTAATCTCAAAGCTGTTGCTTTTCACTATCTCTCCAGCAAATTCAACCTTAACATCACAATTTCCTTTAAGTAATGCCGGAAACTCAAATCCAAAAAATTTTTTCTCATTTTTTTTAATTGAATAATACTTCCTATAAACCTCCAACTCCTCGCCATTGCAAACCAAAACGCATTTTACAAAATCGCTCGCCGGTATTTGTTTTTCTATTGAGAAATTTACAAAAATATAATCTCCGATGTTATAAACATCTTTAAACTCATTATTAAAGAGAATTCCCGCTTTAACCAAATTTATTGATAAAACTATTAAAAAAACAAACATGCTAACTATCAATTTATTCCTTTTTTTTGCCACCACTTTCACTTAAAAATGGACAGATATATTTAAATCTTTTAGACATCTGCCAAATTAATTTTCGTCAAACCCCTCAAAATCAACCGACAATCTTGCCATAATCTAATTCTTAATGCAAGCCTTCTAAAAGTTTTTTTAACTGCTCGATATCTTTTGAAAGAGAAGATTTTTTTTCAAGGCTTTTCAAAGCGTCAACATAAGTTTGAACTTTATTAACTAATTTATCAAGCTCCTCTTTATCAACCAAATTTGTTATTTTTTCTTTTAAAAATTCTATATCCTTAGCATTTTGTTCTACCTGAACTTTCATCTCTTGAAGCTCTGACTTAAATCCTTCGATATCTCTAAACTTGTCCCTTATTTCTGAATAAATTGTTTCAACTTTATCTGTATTGATAGTTATTCTTGACTCAATTTTTTTAATCTCAATTAACTCTTTTTTGACTTCCTCGCTTAATTTAACAATCTCTTCAACCCCTCTGAAAAATTCGATTTTTCTTCTCGTCTCTTTTAATTCTTCCATCACTCTCTCCATTATAGACTCGTTCCCTTCTAAATTTGCCTTCAAAGCTTCTATTTTCGCATCTTGTTTCTGAATCTCGGTCATTATTTTTTCTGGATGAACTTCTTCGACTAAATCCGCTGACTTTATTGCCTTTAATTCAATCTCCTGAATTGTTTTGTCTCTCTCTAAAATCATATTCCTCAACTCTCCTATCTGCTCGCTTATTCTTGCAAATCTCTCTGTAAAAGATTTTCTTATTTCTGCAAACCCCTCGACACTCGCTTTAATTCTTTCAACTTCTGTAATAAGTTTTGTTAAATTTTTCGCATCCTTGCTTTCAGAAATATTCTCATTAACGACGGATTTGGAAGATTGCTCTGTGTTTTGCTCATTAGATTCACTAACTTGGTCTTTTGCAGAACTTTCCTTGCCTTTTTCTTTTTTTTTCAGAAAATTAAACATCTTTAACCTCTTTCTTTAATTCTTTAATTAAACTAAAAGCACTATTAAAATCTTTTTTACTATAAGTTGCAGTGAAAAGTTTAATTTTGTTTTTAATCATGGATAGTTTCATCTCTTCAAAAAAAACATCTTTATTAGCTTTTTTCATTTCTCTTATTTTCTTTTGCAAATCATAAATTTCTAAATCTAAAGCTGATTTCAAAGAATGCTTTAAAGCGTTTAACCTTTCATTTATATCTTCTATAGTTTTTATTTTTTTCAAAATCTCTTTCTTGAGAATTTTTTGAGAAATTTTGTTTAAAATTTTTAACTCTTTTTTAAGGTGCTTTTCAAATTTTTTACTTAAAACCCTCGGCTCCTCTTTTTTCATTGAAATTTAAAGATTCTGGTTTATTTATTATTTTCTATTCATCAAATTTCATTGCAAATTTTTAATCCTCTCTTTACTGATTGCTCTTATTGCTTGAGTCTTGTTTTAATTTCTCAGGACTTTGTTTATTTTTCTCAGCTCCTTCCTCAACTTCTTTCTTCCCTTCTTTTTCTTTCTCTTTTTTTTCAATTTTAGCTCTTTCTTTTTTAGCTTCTTC
>CAYNLR010000034.1:0-5485 GCA_964398135.1 Candidatus Woesearchaeota archaeon | reverse complement strand
GAGCCACAATAAGGGCATTTTCTTTCGTCTTTTCTTTTTGTAGCTCCGTAGAAATATCTCCAAGAAAACTTTGCTTCCTCAGCGTCTCCGATATCTAAATCAAACTGTTTTAAGCAATCCAAACATACACAATGAGAATTAAATCCTGTGGTATCATCTATTCCTTTTTTTCTTTTCAGTTTAAATCTTCCACCGGGTATAAAATAATTAAAACCTTTAAAAAACAATCTCATCTCAAATGGGTGGCCAACAGGTATTCTTTCCCCTTTTTCGTCTACTCGATAAGCATACCCTCCCCATCCTTCCGGAAAAGCAAAATCACATTTATTGCATTTGTATTTGTTTATTGGTGGCATTTTGGATAATTTTTTCTAATAATAAAAAATTCTAACTTACCCCTTATCGCCCAAATTACTATTCCAATTTCAGCAATCTTCCTCAAGATATTGAATGAGCATCGTAAAATTTTCTTAATTTTTTCTTTCATATTTAAAAATTTTGTCGAAATTAAGGTAATTTCTCCCAAAGTATATACTTTACCTCGAGAAATGTCTTTCCAAAAATTTTTTAACGCTCGCATCCTTTTCAATTGAAGACTTACGCAGTTTAATATTCAATTTTTATACTTCTAGGATAGCAAAAATTCTGAGAAATGGAATAGAAAAGAATTGAAAAATGAAGAAAATTGTAGCAAAATGAAGAAAATTACAATAAAAATTATGCTAAATTACTGTGATTCTAGAAGAAGAATTTAATCAAGATTCATCTAAAAATAACAAAGTAGTATCTCCTTCTATTAAGGAAGATTTTAAGTCAAAAGAGGCTATAGAAAAAATTTGGGTTGTAGTAAATGCTATTCAAGTTGAAAAAGAAATTAGTTCTAAAAAAGAGGTGAATTTTCCTATTTGGTATTCCTATCAAACACTTTCAGGAAATGGAAAGTTGTCTGGAGATAGTGTGGTAAGAATTTTGGGACACCTAGAGAGAGATAAAAAGGTTATAGAAATTCTTGAGATAAAACTTGGAGATGAATTTATAAATCTTGAAGAGCTACGAAAATTAGAGGGGGATAAGAAAGCACTGAAAGAAAAATATTTTGGAGATAATCTTGATATCGAAGCTTGGACTGATTTCGGAGAAAACAAAAACGATGAAGTATTAATAAAAACTTTGCCGGGTTTCGAGAAATTTTACAGAAAATTAAACATAACTTTTGAGAAGAAAAAATATGAACCCAGATTTCCCCACAAAATTCCTCCAGGAACAAAATGGGAAGATGTGAAAATGTATTTTATAGATGGACATACATTAGCAATTAAAATCCCGGATGTTCGAGCCCATAAAGAAACATATGAAGGTTTTGGATTTATTGATAAAAGAACGAAGAAACCAAATAAGAATTGGGAATTTCTCAGAGAATTAGCTATGAGTAAAGGAGAAATAGATTGGAGAACCCCATTTGCTTCTCTAAAATTAAAGAAAAGAAAATCTCTTGTTGCAAAAAAGTTGAAGGAATATTTTCGTTCTGAAATAGAAGGCGATCCCTTTTACTCTTATAAAAAGGAGAAAAGCTATAAAGCTAAATTTCAAATATACCCAGAAGGGTATCAAGATCCCAAGAAATATTTTTCTCCAAAAGAGCTTGAGGAACTGAGAAAGAAAAAGGAGGAGGAAGAAGAATATAAAAAAATGATAGAAAGAAGGAGGAAAAAAAGAGGATATCTCGAAACGAATTAGACAAGGAGTTAATTAAACTATCTAAAATTTTTTAAGATTGCTCCCTAAAAGAGGGAGTTTTTTTGTGAAAAGAAGACACGGTGAATTCACTCCCAGAGCTAAAAAAGGCATTTTTCTCGTAAAATCAGCGAATTTCGGTGAAATCTTGAATTTTCACCATATATTATAATGAGCAAAATAATGATTAAAACTTCAAAAGAAAAAGATTTTTACAAAACTAGCGATCTTGCATTGGCGGCAGTGATTTCGCTTTGGTATCCAATTGAAGCAATTGATAAACAAAATCCGCATAAAGCTCAATTTGTTTTTAAACGGGAACATGGACTGAACGAATTGATTGAAAGCTACTGGAAGAGTGAACTAAGGGTTGAACCACGAGCGTATTTCAATGCTTTGCGAGCAATAAAATCCCGATTATACGCAGAAGAATATGATGAGTGAAAAAATAGTTCATGAATTAAAACAGATTTTAGAAGAAGAATATGGACAGGATGTGGATTTAAAAGAAGCGTCTGAGATTGCTTATAATCTTGTGAATTATTTTAATTTGTTGGCGAAAATTTACCATCGAGAAGAAATTTTAAAGAATAAGTATGAGAATAATGAAATCACAAATAGATAAAGAAGTTAACTGGGAGTTTTATGATTATGCTCTTAGTTTGGAAAAGAGATGGCGAGCTTCTTTGCCAAGATTTACCGACAAGGAGTTATTGGAGATTTTTCCGGAAGCAAAGCAGGTTCTTCCAGAGAAAATCAAAGAATGGGAAGAAAAAAGAGCTGAATTTTCCGACGCTATAAAAAAGAAGCTAACTTTAATCAAATATAGCATTGTGGACGAATTTTCCCGATGGTTCTGGAGAGAGTGGGTTAAAGCTAACGAGGGAGAGGAACTTCTGAAAATTGACGGACATATAGCACGGCTTAAAAGATTGCTTGCTGTAGCACGAGGATGGGAGCCAAAAGGTAAAATTACTGAAGAAAAAATACAACAAGCTTTAGGCACTCCAATTGAAAATATCGCTAATCAGCACCTCAAACTTTACAAAAGCGGCAAAGCATTGGTCGGGCTTTGCCCATTTCACCCGGAAAAACACCCATCATTTTATATCTATCCAGAAACAAATAGTTGCTGGTGCTACGGGTGTCATCGGGGTGGTAATGTAATTAACTTCGTAAGATTACTTTATGGTTTCTCTTTTGTGGAAGCCGTAAAGTATCTTATCGGAGAAAAATGAATATGAGCATAATAAATCACAAAAAGCAAATTTTAGAACAAAAAATCCAAGAGATTGAGAAAACTATTCCAGAAAAAATAGACACTTTCCAGTTTAAACCACTCTCCTCTCAAGAGCTAATTGAAATACTTGGACTAACGATTAAAAAAGACGAGGAAAATAAAATCATCACCTTCTTATGTCAACTCTCTGCTTATACCGAAAACTCTCAATTCAACATCAGTTTCAATGCTCCTTCTTCAACTGGCAAATCTTATATCCCTACAGAAATTGCTCGGTTGTTTCCAGAAGAAGATGTAATTGAGATTGGCTATTGCTCTCCTACTGCTTTTTTCCACGATATCGGTGAATACCAAAAAGAAAGAAAAGGATATTTGGTTGATTTATCTCGAAAAATTTTAATCTTTCTTGATCAGCCGCATACTCAACTTTTAGAGCGGTTAAGACCGTTACTCTCGCACGATAAAAAAGAAATTACTTTAAAAATTACGGACAAAACCCAAAAACACGGACTCAAAACCAAAAATGTTCTGTTAAGAGGATATCCTGCAGTAATTTTTTGCACGGCTGGATTGAAAATTGACGAGCAAGAAGCTACAAGGTTTCTACTTTTAAGTCCCGAAACAAATCAGGAGAAAATTAGAGAAGCAATTCAAGAAAAAATTAAGAAAGAAACGGATCCTAATACCTACCAAGAATGGCTCGAAAGTAATCCTGAAAGAAAACTTCTAAAAGAAAGGATAAGGGCAATAAAGCAGGAAAATATCAAAGAGATAAAAATCGGTTCGCCGGAGAAAATTAAAGAAAGATTTTTTAAGAAAAATAAAATGCTAAAACCCAGACATTCGAGAGATATAGGTCGGCTTATATCTTTAATTAAATCTTTTGCTTTATTAAACCTATGGTTCAGAGAAAGAGATGGTTCAACAATTATTGCTAACGACGAAGACATTAAAGAAGCCTTCAAAATCTGGGAGGCCATTTCTGAAAGCCAAGAACTTAACCTGCCACCCTACATTTACCATCTCTATCACGAAGTTATTTTAACTGCTTGGAACGAAAAAAATGAAAACAGGTCAAGAGGATTCGAAGAAATTTCCGGAGAGCTGGGTTTAACCCGGCAAGATATTATCCAGAAGCATTATCAAGTTTATGGACGATTTCTCCCAGAATGGCAATTAAGACAACAAATCATTCCGATGTTGGAAACAGCTGGTTTAATTATTCAAGAGCCAGACCCAAATGACAAAAGAAAAATATTAATCTACCCTACCACCCTACTCGCTATTTCCAAGAATAAAAAATATAGTGAGTCGAGGGGTGGGGTAAGTAAAATATGACTATAAAATTCCTACCCCACCTTGCTACTCATCATTATATCTCTACCGAATCAAAATGAATAAAATTTATGAATTTGTTAAAGCTTTTCTAGCGGAATTTCATGGAGAGATTTCTGATAAACCGAAAACAGAAATTTATGTAAGTTCAGAGGCAAACCAATTTTCCTACCGGATAACCTTCGAAAGAAGAACAAGAAAGTTTGCTTAACAAAAAGCTCTGAGGTATAATGTAAATGTAGCCCGAAGTCGCAATCTTGCCGTGAGGCTTTTAACAGCTTCTGTCCTTTAAGGGGCGGTCTGCCAGAAGCTGCGCCTCACGGCAAAGCGACTGGGCTACCAGACCGCCCCTTAAAGTTTATGAAAGCAGTTCTATTTGCCAGAGTAAGCTCAAAAGAACAAGAAGAAACAGGCTATTCTTTGCCGGCTCAAGAAAAACTCCTTAAAGAATATGCTGAAAGGAAAGGCTTTAAGGTTGCTAAGTTGTTCTCTATTTCAGAATCAGCCAGCGGAAGAAAGCAAAGAAAAACTTTTGAAGAGATGTTGGAATATACAAAAAAGAATGATATTAAAATTATTATCTGTGAAAAAGTTGATCGTTTAACAAGAAATTTAAAAGACGCTGTTTGCATAAATGAGTGGATAAATGGAAATGAAGAAAGAGAAGTGCACTTTGTAAAAGAGAATTGTGTTTTAAATAAAAATTCTAAGTCTAATGAAAAGTTTATTTGGAATATTAAAGTCTCGGTGGCCCAATACTACATTGATAATCTTTCAGAAGAAGTGAAGAAAGGACAAATGGAGAAAATTAGACAGGGATGGTTGCCTACAAAACCACCCCTTGGATATAAAACTGTTGGAGAAAAAGGACATAAAATTCATATTATCGATGAAGAAAAAGCTCCGCTGGTCAGAAAAATGTTTGAACTGTATGCTACAGGTAATTATTCTCTGAAACAATTGGTCGAGATAATGTATAAAGAAGGATTAAGAACAAGGGGAGGAAATAAACTAGTGAAGAGTCGGTTAGCTAAGTTGCTTTCCGATCCTTTTTATTACGGGAAAATTCGTTGGAATGGAAAAATTTATGATGGAAAACAAGAGCCTATAATTAGTAAAGAACTTTTTGATAGAGTACAGGAGATTCTTAGAAGCAAAAAGACTCCAAAATACAGG
>CAYNLR010000033.1:0-5612 GCA_964398135.1 Candidatus Woesearchaeota archaeon | reverse complement strand
CTTGCACTAATCTATCAAATTCAAAGCTATATGTTTTAAAATATTTTTTTGGCTGTCATAATTTTTAAAAACACAATTGCCAATATAATGTAGTGATTGCTTAATTACAACATTTTTATTTAAAATGTCAGGGGGTAATGTAGGACGTGAAGTATTAGAAAATATAGTAAGACCTATTGTTCCTTCTCTTGTACGAATGACAATAAAAAATATGAAAAAAAGTTCTACTTTATATATCAGCGATACAACTTTAAGAGATGGCGAACAAATGCCGGGAGGCACTTTACTTCCTCACGAAAAAGTTGAGATTGCAAAGGAATTGGAAGAAATAGGAGTTCATTCAATAGATGCTGGTTTTCCGATTTCTCATAAAAATGAAATTGAAGCAATAAGAGAAATTGTAAAAAGTGTTAAAAAACCCGTAATAACTGCCTTATGTAGAGCAAAGAAAGAAGACATTGATGCTGCGTATGAAGCCTTAAGTGAAGCACCGCTGCATAAACGAGGTGTTACAATTTTTATCGGAACCTCACCACAGCATAGAAAAAATAAATTAAGGAAAAAAAGACAAGAAATAATAGATATGTCAGTAGACACAATTCAGTATGCTTCTAAATACTTTGCTCTAATCTCTTTTGCTTCAGAAGACGGCTCACGTACAGAACTCGATTTTTTATCAGAACTTTATAAAGAAGCAATTGATGCAGGAGCAATAAATATTGGTCTGACTGACACTATCGGTCGTTTTGATCCAGAAGAAGCAAGGAGGTATGTATTGGAGTTGTATGATAGAGTAGAAAACATTGATAAAGCTCTTTTCTCTATTCATTTTCATAATGATTTAGGAATGGCTGTAGCAAATTCTTTGGCTGCAATTAAAACAGGTTATGTTGATATTTGTCAAGGAACTTTTTTAGGTGTCGGAGAACGAGCAGGGAATGCCGCACTTGAGCAAATTATCGGGGCGCTATATCTCAGTACAATAGATCCTGAGATTTATGGCAAATATCCAAAAAAACCAGAAAAAATAAAATTAGAAAAATTGACAGATTTATGCAATTTAATTTCTGAGAAGACGGGATTCAAAGTTCCAAAAAATCAACCAATTGTTGGTGAGAATATTTTTCGCACTGAAGCAGGCATACACCAAGACGGAATTATAAAAGACCCATCCACTTATGAACTTTTCCCTCCAGAAACTTTTGGTGCTAAGAGAGAAATAATAGTCGGAAAACATTCAGGAATCCACGGAATAGAGTATGCAGCAAGAGAAAGAGGATTTGATTTAAGCAAGGAAGAGGTTAGAAAAGTTTTTAATTGTGTTAAGGAATATTTCAATGATAATAAGAAAATGTCAGACGAAAAGTTTGAGGAAATTATTAAATCTGTCAAGAATCAAATTTAAAATGAAGAAATTAAAAGACAGACTAGCAGGATTGGTTATGGCGGCGAGTTTGGCGGTTGGGGGGTGTGTGATTGTGCCGAAACCAGGAGAGTTTGAGAAAAGAAAACTTATCGCAATACCGCACCATCCAGTAATTATGATGCTGTTTGGAGGAGAATACATATGCACAAAAAGAGAGGAAGAAGGCAGAATTGTAATTGATATAGAAAGAATGCATTGGCTTTTAGGAAAAATAGCAAATCCAAAAATAAAGCTTCCTTACGGCGCTCGTAATATTGGAATGAAAGAATGTCTTGGTGGATTTTGGATTTCTTATGATTTAGAAGGCAAGAGATTTCTGGACCATTATCATATTGGAGACTTAAATAATGTACCCGCACCGACGAGATACGTCTATGATGAGAACCAAAAAAAGTTTATTAGAAGAAAGTAAGAAAAGAGCATCAAAAGTTGTAGCAGGTTTTTTGGCTTTTACATTGGCCGGTTGTTCCTATATAAAAGGTTTAGAGAAGATTGTGATAGAGAACCAAGGAACAATAAACGTGAAAAAAGAAAAAATAGAAAGTCATTTAGATTATTTTTCATTTTCCTATGATAAATATCTTCCAATAGATAAAAATCGCAGGATTCATGTTAGGGTATACGAACCAAAAGAAACATTCGCAAATGTTATCCTTCTCCCGACTCTCGGCGAACCAGCAAGCTCGCTTGAAAAATTTGCAAGAGAGTTCTCTTCTTTTGGGTATAGAATTTATGCAGTTGATATTGAAGGTTTTGGCGAGAGTTCTGGCCAAAGAGGCTGTTTTTCTATACCTCGAGTAAAAGAAGATATATCGAGAGTAATCGAGGAAATCGAGCAAAATAAAGAAAAAATAGTTTTGTGTGGCACAAGTATAGGTAGCGAATTTTCGTTAATTTACGGAATCGAAGGAAAATATAAAGACAAAATTTCTGCAATTATCTTGCATGCTTGCTTTGCTCCTTTTTTAGACTTGCCTGATTTTGATGGAAGAGTTTCTTTTTGTAAATTCGACATTAACCGGCCTATTGTTAAATTCATCACTAACGGCAAATTGGATTTGTTAAGTACTCTCAATGAAAAAAATTTTTACAATAATTTAGAAGATATCAAACAGATTAAAGAGGATAAAAATTATGTTTTAAAAATTGATACAGATTCTTTCTTAAATTTTCTTAATTATAAATTAAAGAAAAGTGATTTAAATTTTAATAAGCCTGTCTTGATGATAGTGTCTAAGGATGATAAATTAATCCCATTTAAACATTCAATCGAACTTTTCTGGCTCTTAAGAAAATATAATAAAAGAACAATTCTTTATATTCCGTCGGGAATTGAAACCAATTATGAGGTGCCTCATATGGCATTTGATACAAATTACAAAGAAATTACAAAAACAATAGACATTTTTTTAAAAAGAGAATTAACTAAGTTAAAAGAAAAATGAAGCGAACACTTAGTTTTATTGTTTTAGCATCAGTATTGAGTATTCCTGCTAATAAGGGTTGTGAAAAAATCTTACCACGCCAGCCGGTTAAATGTTATGTGGAAACTGGGCAAAGAAAAAAGTATTCTCAAAATTACATAACAATTAAAAAAAATTTGGAAGATTTAGCGTTAGATTATTTAAAAACAATGAAAAATAAGCAGCATTCTATAAGAGAGGTTATAGAGAAATACGGATTCGAGACAGCTTATAATATCAGATTTAAAACATCTCTTAATATGCTCAACTATGCATATGAAAGCAAAAAAATAGATAAGGAAAGATGTGAAAAAATAGCAATAGATTATCTTTCTGATTTAGGCAAATACTCAAACGCTCCTGTAAATTATTTAGACAGAAAAGTTATTGAGGGTTATGCCGAGTGGGTGGAGTTTAGAACTAAATTGTTCAAAAAAATGTTGAATGCAAAACAATCTTCAGACTATAGAAAATTATTTAAATCTGTTTTTTCTGAAAAAGACGCTAAGGAAATTATTAGGAAGCAAACAGAAATAATCAACAAAATTTACGACGCATTAATTGATGCAAGAGAAGGAATAATCGGGTTGTTTGCTAAAGGACCAATAAATAAGGCAAGAAAAGACATGATAGAGTTTTATAAAAAAAGAATAGAGGAGATTTATGAAAATGGAAAAAGACAAACAGAAGAGAAGTGAAAAACATTTCGACGAGTTTGCTGAGAGCTATGATACTCATTTTTTCAATGCTCTTGTATTCAGCAGGGTTCATAAACAACTACAAAAAATAATTTATTCTTTTGAAAATAACAAACTCGAAAATAAATATTTTTTAGATGTAGGTTGTGGTACTGGCAACTTTTTGCTCAAAATGGCAGAAGAAAATCCTTCATCTTATTTTCTTGGAGTTGATATATCTAAAAAAATGATAGAAATTGCAAAAAGAAAAAACCGATTTAAGAATCTTGAATTTCGTGTTGGGGATATTTTTTCCTTGCCAGAAGAAAAATTTGATTATATTACAAGTTGTTTTTCTTTCCACCACTGGCCTAACCAGCAAGAGAGTATAAGCCGAGCATATAATTTATTAAACGAGGGCGGTAAATTGATAATTGCTGATTTAAGAATCCCTTTGTTTAGTGGAGAAGGCACAACTAAGGTTGTGTCTGCGAAGGAGATGAAAGAGTTATTCCAGAAAGGAGGGTTTGCTGAGGTTAAGCAATACTCATCAACAGAATCGGGTAAATGGGGAATTGCTGCTTCTTATCTCGGAGTGGCTGGAGCAATTCTTTCATATTTTTTTGCCCCAAACGCAATTAAACCATTCTCCAGTTTGGGTAGTTACCTAACTTTCGGTTTTGGTTTATTTTATTCTGCTCCAAACTGGGTTTCAAAAATAACTCTCGGAGAAAAAATTAAATAAAAATTAAGCATATTTCTAATTCTGATTATTACCCTCTTTCAATCCTAATAACCATTCTCTCTTTTTCCTTTTTCCACTTTTCAAAAAACTCTAAAAGCCCAAGATTTAACTTATCTTTTGATATCTCATATCTTGATTTTTCAGGATTCCATCTCATTGAATATACAACTTCTCCTTTTTTTGTGTCGATTATTGTTATTCTTGTCAGTTTCCTCTTCCCATCATACTCTTCTATTCTTAACTTGTTTTTTAATCCTAATTTTCCCCATTCTTCAAACCCTCTGACATCATACAACATAATCTTCATTCTTAGCCTTCCTCCTTCTATAATATCTACTCCCCTATGTCCTATATATACTGTCTTAAAATTCTCTTTATAGTGGGACCATATGTAAGGGTTAACAAGATAGGTAATTAATGGATAAAATTGACTAACTAATGCATAATCTTTTTCAGATCCAAATATATCGGAGTAAATATTAAAATGAGTTTTATCATGTTCATAATCTAAAATTATAGATCCGACATCGAAAAAAAAATTATTTTCCCAATTTACTGGCCTATAAAATGGTATTATTATCTTTTTTATACCTACTTTTTTGTTATTTGCATCTACTTCCCACCCAATTACAACATCTTCTAATCCATCTTTATTAATATCTCCTCCCCGAGTCTCCACATACTTTATCATCTCAGAGTCAGCAGGAGACACTCCAAAAATAGGCGGATAATTCACTGACCGAGCACAACCACTTAAACTTGCTCCTCCTATTGAGGCTAATCCTAAACCAACTCTCAAGGCCAAACCTAATATTTTATTTTTTACACGCCCCATATCAGATTTAATTTTTTAAAATTTATAAATGTTTCGATTGTTATCCCTTTCGAGTTATAATTTTGTGTGGTTTTCGTTCCTTAATACTCGCTAAACACTTCTGTAAGATTTTTTAACGCGTCTTCTAATTTTAATTCTCCCTTGTGCCAATTTTCAATTATTTTGATAAGATATGCTAATCCTTTTACCCCAATATCCTTCCGCCACCCCCCAGCTATAATTCCGAGAAGACCGACAATATTTTTTCTACTCTTGTTTGATTCAATAATATAGAAATACTCGCAATCTTTCTTTCCTTGGTGGGATAAAAAAATATCCATGTCAGAATCGTCAACTTTTCCGTCTTTATTTATGTCTGCTCCTGAACACCAATCCGGAATTGAACAATTCTTTCCATAATTTGCCGAGATAATTGCAAGATCTGCCACATCAACCTTGCCGTCATGGTTTATGTCTGCCCCTCCAC
>CAYNLR010000032.1:0-5617 GCA_964398135.1 Candidatus Woesearchaeota archaeon | reverse complement strand
AAACTTGCAGTCAGCCAATCTTTATAATTCCGCCATTCTGCAATAGCAGATTGCTATTTTGCGAATAAGCAGACAAGAATGCTGTTGAAAGTTATCTATGTGTTTTGATTTTTAATTCTCGGGGATTTTAATTATTAGCAGAGGATTAATTATCATGGTGCCATAGTAATTAAATTTAATTATTTTTGCCGGATTGGTTAATTTTGTGAGTAGTTTGATAAATTTTCTGATGCCTTTTTTCTTCTGACAATTTAACACACATTCATTTAATATATCAGCAGCTTCTGTGATAAAATCTATAATATTTTCAGCTTTAGCTCCTCCGCTGCTATCTCCAATTTGCTCATTTTTATTTTTAAGTACATAGTACAAATACAAACCCGCTAATTCTCCATCAGAATTTATAAATGCGCTTCCACTCATTCCACCCTTTCCTCGTATATTAGTTAAAAAAGTATCATACTGACAAGCATCAGCATACCATTCAGAAATAACTTTTCCATCTTGGTTATGGAGTATTTTATTTTCAAAATCATGCGAGTTTATTTTTTCTTCAAGTGTTGAATCTTTTGTTATAAGACGAAAATCAAAGCCACGTAATTTTATTTTATCTCCAACCTTCAACTTTTTTCTCGCGAGCCGAAAATTGCTTGCTTCAGGTTTTTCAAAAGTTAGGGCTTTAATTAGAGCAACATCTAAAATGGGATTAGCTGCCCAAATAGTAGTATCTATTGCATAAGCATTTTTTTGCTGATCAATAACAATATAGCTCGTTGCCATCTTCTCTATCAAAGAATAAATATTATATTTTGTTGGATAATTTTCTTTATTGATTTTTTTCCAATCATTTTCATATGGTTGAATATTATGATATGCTGTTAGAATAAATCCGTCTGTTGTTAATTTTAATCCAGTGCCGCTAACAACTCCTCTCCAATCATATTTAACTAAGCCATTACCAAGCCTTTTTTTCCGTGCATCCTTCACAGATACAATCGCAACTAAATTATTAGCAATATTTTCTTCTAACTCTTCTTTACTCAAATTCGTGTTCCTGTTTCTTTTCACAACTTTCTTCAAAGCTGCCACGCTTTCCAATCCTTCTTCATAACTTGTTTGAATCATGAATTTAATGATAAAGCCTTGCTTATAAATTTTTCTTTTTGTTACTACTTAAGGGTTAATTATCATGCCACTGAAAATTCTGTTTTGCAAAATAGAAAAGAGATGTGTGTTAATCTACAATACACTAAAATAATTTTTTATTTCATAATCTGTTACAGCTCTATTGAAGTTGTTGCACTCTATTTTCTTATTTTCTACAAATTTTTGATAAATATGCTCAGGCAATGTTTTTTTTACTAATTCGCTATCCTCAAAAAACTCTAACGCTTTTTCTAAAGAAGGAGAAAGCTCTTCTATGTTCAATTTTTTTCTTTCCAGCTCAGACAAATGAAAGACATCTATTTCGAATGGTTCTGATGGTTTTAAATGTTCTTCGATTCCTTTTATGCCTGCAGCATGAATTAAGCTTAATGCAAGATACGGATTGCAAGCAGGATCAGGACTTCTTATTTCAATTCTGGTCGCAGATTCTTTCCCTCTCTGATATTCGGGAACTCTTATATAAGCTGACCTATTTTTTGTTCCCCAAACAAGATATGTCGGAGCTTCATATCCAGGATAAAGCCTTTTATAAGAATTTATCCATTGATTCAAAGCTGCTTGAATTTCTTTTCCGTATTTTATTAATCCCGCAATATAAGATTTTGCTCCATCACTTAATCCTTTCTTTTCTTTATCAAAAAACAGATTTTTGTTGTCTTTCCATAACGAAAGGTGCAAATGCATGCCGTTCCCGTTTATCTCAGGAATTGGTTTAGGCATAAAAGAAGCATATAGGTTGTGTTTTCTTGCCACTCTTTTTACAACATATTTTGATAAAATTATGCTGTCTGCCATTTTTAGAGCATCAGAATGAGCTAAATCTATTTCATGTTGGCTATAAGAAACTTCATGATGGTCAAATTCTGTCTTAATTCCAATCTCGCCAAGAACAAGTTGTGCTTCCTTCCTTATTTCTCCGTGCAACCCGGATCTAAAATATCCGCCTTCGTCTGTATGCCTTGGCTTTTTGTCATTTTCAAAAATAAAAAATTCTAATTCAGCACCGCATTTTAAAACACCGATATTTTCATATTTTTCCATTATATTTCTTAACAAAGTTCTTGTGTCTCCTTCATATTCTTCTCCATTTGATTTAATTATTCGTCCAAAAACCATCGCTTCTCTCCACGACTTTTCAACTCCCTTATATTCCCAAGGTAAAATCACTAATGTATTCGCATCAGGAATAAATCTCAAATCACTTTCTTCAGTTCTTGCAAACCCCTCGACAGAAGAACCATCAAATCCTTTTCCATTTTTAATTAAATTTTCATATTCTTCTACAGGAATTGTGAAGTCAAGCATTCTTCCAAGAATATCAACAAAAACAGCCCGAATAAATCTAACATTTTTATCTTTCAGTTCTTTATCCATACTATAACCAAATCCGAACATTTAATAAATTTTTTCCGCAAGCACAATAAACAGAATTGAAAAAAGCATAAAGACAGCAAGCAAATAAAATTTTGTAATTTGTGTTGCACGCATCCAAACTTATTCAATGAGTGAAATTTCCCAGCTTCTGCATCCGTAAACCGCTAACAAAATAAGCCCAAAAAAACTAAATTAATTCATTAAAACTTTAAACAGAAACTTTAATAAATCCATTACTCTATAAATTTTCATGAAAAAAGTTAAGGTGGCTGTTGTTCTGATAATGCTCATTTCTCTTGCAGTGGTTATTGCACAAGATGATTCAACAAATTCAAACCAAACAAATTCTTTATCAACTCAACAAAGTGTGTCGCCTCAACAAGACCAATCAAAAATAGAAAAAGGTTTTGAATGTCTTAAAAATTTGGTTAAAAATGATTGTTCTGGAGCAGAGACAATTCAAGAAATTGCTTTAACCATTCTCGCCTCTCCTGATGATGTTACCGAAGGTTGCAAAGAAAAATTAAAAAGCCTACAATCTTCTGATGGTTCGTGGGGAGGCTCTGTTAGAGACACAGGATTGGCGATTTTAGCTTTAAATCATGTAGGAGAAGACACTGAAAATGCTGAAAAATGGCTATTGACAAAAAATAGAACTGCTACTGATTTAATATGGTATTTACAACAAGATTCAAATGAAGCAACACAATGCAAGATTTCTTATTCTGGAAATGATTATACTATAAACATCGGAGACAATAAAAAAATTGATTCATCAGCTGGCGAATGTTTAAGTTTAGCTCGTTCAAATTTTTGGTTAAGAGTTTCTCCTAATTGTTATGACAAAGAATTTCAAATCTCTTGTGATAAAGATTTTATCTCAACACTTTTATATAAACAGCAGAATAGTCCAACAATTTATGTTTTAGATAACACACAATCAGCGCCGGCATTTGGCACAATCAATTTAAAAATTAATGCTCAATGTTTTTCAGGGGCTGGTGGGGAGTGTGATTATGAAGCAAGTGCTTGGGCAACTCTGGCTTTGTTAAAAACAGGGCATAATGTTGAAAACTTCATTCCTTATTTAATTGCATTAGCTGATTCAAACAAAAAATATCTACCAACAGCATTTATCTATATAATCACTAATTACGACGATTACGGAACTCAATTAATTAAAGAACAGAAACTCGGAAATTATTGGGAAGCAGAATCTACTGCTTACAACAAATTTTATGATACAGGATTAGCAATTTTAGCTTTAAGAGATTCTTCTGCAGACAGGGTTGTCAAAGCTAAAGACTGGCTTTTGTTTTCACAAGATTCTAATGGTTGTTGGAACTCAAATAACATCAGAGATACTGCTATTATCTTGTGGGGATTAGAAGGTAGAGCAGCTCCTGGTCGAAATGTAGGAGTCACTTATTGTTCAGAAGCAAATTATTTCTGCATTCCAGAAGCAGAATGTCCTGAAAATGAAAAACTGCCTAATTATTTTTGCCCAGGATTAAGTACTGTGTGTTGTATGACTGAAAATCTAAAATTGTGTTCTGAATACAATGGTGTTATTTGTAAAGAAGGAGAAGTTTGCACTGGGAATGAAAGAAAAGCTAAAGATACAGATTCGTGTTGTCTTGGAGAATGTGTTGAGGAATCTACAACAACAGAATGTGAAGAAATGGGTTATATTTGTAGAGATTCTTGCTCAGAAAATCAAGAAGAAATTTCTTATTCTTGTAGCGGCTCGCAAGTTTGTTGCAGAGCAAAAACAACCACTCAAAAAAAGAGTGCTTGGTGGATTTGGTTATTAATCATTGGCATAATCATTCTTTTAATTTTAATATGGATTTTCAGAGCTCGTCTAAGATTATTCTTGTTTAAGATTAAAAATAAATTTAAAAAAGAAAAACCAGGCCCTGCTCCAGGACAAATGGGCTATCCACCCCGTCCTGGCTTCCCTCCAATAAGAAGGCAACCAATACCAATGACTAGACCACAACCTAAAGACGAAAAATTAGATAATGTTTTTAAAAAATTAAAAGAAATGAGTGAGTAATGCAGTGGCAATTTAACCCTATTATGATTCTGCTTATGATTACAGAATATCTAAATTATTTGGTTATTCTCATAAAAATCTACATAATAAATCCTGCCATCTAAATTGCTAATTGAAAGGAGGTTAAAACTATGAAAACAATTGAAAATTTAACCAAGGCTTTTATCGGTGAGAGTCAAGCAAGAAATAGATATACATTCTACGCAAAAATTGCAAAAAAAGAAGGATTTGAACAAATCGCAGAGATTTTTCTTATTACAGCAGAAAATGAAAAAGAACATGCAAGCTGGTTGTTTAAACTAATTAATGAACTGAAAAAGAAAAGTGATGAAAAATTAAATGAAATTAATGTTGAAGTAGCAGCACCAACAACACTTGGCACTACAGCTGAAAATTTAAAGGCAGCAATAGCAGGTGAAAACTACGAGCACACAAAAATGTATCCAGAATTTGCTGATATTGCTGAAAAAGAAAATCTTATTGATATTGCTAAACGCTTGAGAGCTATTGCCAAAGCTGAAGAACATCATGAAGAAAGATTCAAGAAACTTTTGAAAGAGATAGAATCAGGCACAGTATTCAAAAAAGAGAAAGAAGTGTGGTGGGTTTGCCGAGAATGTGGGTATGTTCATTTTGGAAAAGAACCACCAGAAGAATGTCCTTCTTGCAGTCATCCTAAAAGTTTTTATCAGATTAAGTGTGAAGAGTATTGATTGGTTGTGATAGCAAGCTAATAAGAATAAAATTGTCTTAGCTCACATAAACTAATTGCTTTCTCAATACTTCATTAACATATCTCCTCATCATATACGTTGCTAAGAGATTTCACATAATAAAATACAAAAACCATAAAATATATAAAATACAAAAAATGATACGTAAAGGGATAAAATGGTAAGCCCAAAACACACTCGATTGAGGGAAAAATTTCTGAGCATGCCAGAGAGCGACAAGGTTAGAAAACTAAGAGAATCTTACAAGAAGAATGGTTACTATGATCCTCTACTTTTACGTGAA